>NZ_JAZKVY010000288.1:0-1747 GCF_036624925.1 Stenotrophomonas sp. A3_2 | reverse complement strand
GTTCCTCCATCGAGGCTGCGGTTTCCTCCAGGTTGGCGGCCTGCTGTTCGGTACGGCGCGACAGATCGCTGTTGCCCGAGGCGATCTCGCCGGCGGCCGAGCTGATCGCGCGGCTGGACTGCTTGATGCGGGTGACGATCTGGGTCAGCTGTGCGACGGTGGTGTTGGCATCGTCGCGCATCCGTGCGAACACGCCCTGGTAGTCGCCGTGCATGCGCGCGGTCAGGTCACCTTCGGCGATGGCCGACAGCAGCTGCGAGAGCTTGCCGAGGTTGTCATCGCTGACCGCCATCATAGCGTTGAGGTTTTCCAGCATGAGGCGGAAATCGTGATCGAAGCGCTGCGCGTCGCCACGGCGGCTGAAGTCGCCCGCGGCGGCGGCACTGGCCAGCTGCTTGATCTCGGCATTGATGCGGCCGAGGTTGGCCTTGACCGTGTCGACGGTGGTGGTCATTGCGGCCTTCTCGCCTGGGTAGCGCGCGATGTCGCGGCTGAGGTCGCCGACCGCGTACTGCTGCACCACATCCAGCACATCGTGCAGGGTCTGCACGTGGCTGCCGACCAGGGCGTTGGTCTCCTGCACCATCAGCCCATACTCACCGGGGAACGCACTGGCGTCGATGCGGTAGCTCAGTTCGCCGCCATCGTGGCGGCGGGCCATTTCGCGCTGGCCGTTGATTACTGCGTGCAGCTGCTGCTGCATGCCGGACATCGCCTCCAGCAGGCGGCCGGGCTCGTCGTGCGGCTGTGGGCCGATATGGCTGTCCAGCTTGCCGTTGGCGATGCCTTCGGCGACGGCGGTAGCCTGCTTCAGCGGGCGCGCGATACGGTTGCCGATGACCCAGCTCAGGGCCAGCACGATCAGCACCAGTACACCACCGGAGATCGCCATGATGGCGGTGAACACCAGCGCCTGCCGCTGCACGTCGTCCATGTAGACGCCGCTGCTGACTACCCAGTTCCACGGCGCGAACAGGCCGGCGTAGGCGACCTTCTCGACCTCGCCCTTGCTGCCCGGCTTGGCCCATCGATAGTTGACGAAGCCACCGCCGGCCTTGGCCGCTTCGACCTGGTCGTAATAGATGCGCACGCCGTCGTCGGTGCGGAAGTCCTTCATGTCCTTGCCGACCAGGTCCTTGCGGAACGGGTGCATCAGCAGGCGGTAGCCGGTGTCGTAGATGTTGAAGTAGTACGTATCGTTCTCGGCGCGCATCACTTCCAGGGCCTGCAACGCGGCGCTCTTCGCGGCGTCCTCGCTGAGTTCGCCGGTGCCGGCCAGACGGTGGTAGTGCTGAAGGATGCCGTAGCTGAGTTCGACCTGGGTCTTCAGCGCGGTCTTGCGGGTCTCGGTGAGGTCCAGGTACTGCATGCGGGCGGCGATCACCGAGAGCGCGATCACGCCGAGCGCGATGAGCAGCGTCAGCAGGTTGAGCTTGCGCCGGACGGAGAGATTGCTGAAGTAGTGTTGCCAGCGATGCAGGAGATTCATCGAGCAGGACCAGGTCGAAACGGGCGGGCGGCGCCGAGCCGGTCACGGCGGGACAAGCGGTGACAACCCCGTTATCGGCCGCTGGGGCGGGGGATTGAGGTGCGGTGTCGGAACGTATTCAGGTTTCCTTGCAGCGGCGGCTGCGGCGCTGCCTGCGGCAGGCTTTTGAAGCAACGGCAACCGCAGGTGGTCGGCGATGCTTTTTAAGTGGGTGGCTTGGTGGGGGGGGGGGGGGGGGGGCCCCCCGCCAACACCCCC
>NZ_JAZKVY010000287.1:0-472 GCF_036624925.1 Stenotrophomonas sp. A3_2 | reverse complement strand
AAAACCCCGCCAGCGTCTTGCCCCCGCCGGTGGGCGCGATCAGCAGCGTATTTTCCCCTGCCTCCGCCGCCGCCAGCATGTCGAGCTGATGCGCACGTGGCGCCCAGCCGCGCGACGCGAACCAGTGGGCAAACCGATCGGGTAGCAGCCGCGTCACCTCGAGTATTTGGGGCGGATGCGGTTAATAATCCGGACGTCAGTGTGTGTCATCAATAGACATTCACGTAAATGTTGCATTGGGTTCGCGAGGGTACAGCTTCTGTAAGCGCGACTAAACCGATATCACCAGAGCAGGGTCGCCCGGTTTTGATCTGCTCCGTTTGCGAGCCGATGATTGCAGCCGCATCAAGCCATTGCGGAATTCAACAATCTCTGTGAGAACGTCGCAATCAGCATTCGAGCTGGGGGCAAGAAAATTTTCTACATTTAATCTGGTAGTAGCTTCCGATATTGACGCCATAAGAGCAGGTAC
>NZ_JAZKVY010000286.1:0-36016 GCF_036624925.1 Stenotrophomonas sp. A3_2 | reverse complement strand
TGGGTCCGGTTGCGGGGGACGCTGCAAGTACGTCCATGTAGGCTCGGTCGCCGCATCCATGCGGCTCACGCCCCCGCAACCGGACCCACCCCGCCTTCGACAGATTTCCACGATCTGCCGGAACGGCATGAGCTGCTCTTGGTGGGTGTCGACCTTGGTCGACACGTCTGGGTCGGCACGGGGTCGGATCCCGTTGCTGCGCAACGGGCTCTGACCCCAGGCGTGGATGAGGTGGTCTGTTCGATTTATTGATTCCTGATGGGTGATTGGCTTCAGGTCGGCTGTAGGCGGCGGTCATCGCAATGACATGTGACCCCGGTACGGTTTGAGCCCGCTTGCGGGTCGCGCGCGGGCCGGGGTTCCGGTCTTGGCGCGCGTCCACTGCAGCTGCTGTCGCTGCCGAGGGTCATGTGTTCTACGTCAGGGGGCTGAATGGACACCATGCGGTCAGAACTTGGAAGGTGGCCATCGCGGCATGGCTGCTGCTGTCCTTTGCCGCTGCCGGGCAGGACGGTGTTCATGCCTACGACATCCCTGCGCAGCCGCTGGAACAGGCGGTCGAGCGCTTCAGCGTCATCAGTGGGTGGTCCGTGATGTACCCGGGCGATCTTGCCGCGGGCCGCAGCAGCCGTGCGCTGCGCGCCAGCCTGCCGCCGCTGCCCGCCCTGCAGGCGCTGCTGCAGGACTCCGGCGTCGAGGCCGAGGTGATCGGCAAACAGCGTGTGGTGCTGCGCCGGAACACGCCCTTGGCTGCCGAACCCGGTGTCGGCGCGGAACTCGCCGATGCGGAACGTCGACGTCGCTATGGTGGGCTGCAGCAGCGGCTGCGTGCGGTGTTCTGTGACGACCCGGAGATCGCTCCCGGCCGCTATGCCGCGACGCTGCGTTTCCGTGTCGACAGCGAGGGCCAGGTGCATGCGCCCGAGCTGCTGTCAGGCAGTGGCAGCGAGCGCCGCGATGCGCGCCTGCTGCAGGCGCTGCAGCACTTGGTGCTGGCACCCGATGCCGCTGCGCTGCCGCAGCCGGTAACGCTGCAGATCCGACCTTCCGGCACCGACCACGACTGTGGCGCGCGCGCGCCCCTTCCATGACTTCAAGGATTCGAACATGAGCAACGGTACGGCTGGGGCAGTTGACCTGATGGACCACCTTCTGGGTGCCTACGATGAACTGAAGCGCCGGCTGGTGCGCAAGCTGGGCTCGGAGGAGCTGGCCGGCGACGCGCTGCAGGACACGTGGATGCGCCTGAGCGCGCGGCGTGACCGCCTGGATGCCGTGCAGAACCCCGCGGCCTACCTGCTGCGCATGGCAATGAATACCGTGATCGACCGCCAACGTGCTGACCACCGCCTGCTGAGCCTGGAGGAGGTGGATACGCTGATGGACATGGCCGACCCTGCACCCGGCCCGGCGCAGGCGGCTGAACTGGACTTCGCGCTGGAAGACATGGTCGGCCTGCTGCAGCGCATGCCCGAGCGCCGTCGCCGCATCCTGCTGGCGATCCGTGTCGACGGCCTGCAGCAGCGCGATGTCGCCGATCACCTCGGTGTGTCGCTGCGGCTGGTGCAGCGTGAGCTGAAGGCCGCCCAGGACTATCTGGCCGAGCGCAGTGGAACGGGGCGCCAGGTGCGGTTCTGAACGGCGGCATCCGTCTACACTTTGACGCCGAGCAGAACCCCGCAGCGTGCGGGTCCGGCATGAGCCCCCATGGATCCTGACGATCGCCCGCAACGCCCGCTGGATGCCGTCGAGCGTCAGGCGCACGCGTGGGTGGTGCGGCTGACCTCGGGCGAGGCGACCGCCGCCGACGGGCGCCGGTTCCGCGCGTGGTGCGAGTCCGACCCGCGCCATCGCGAAGCGTTTGGCCGTGCGCGCCGGCAGTGGGAGCAGGTGCGGCTGGCCGGCGAGCAGCTGCCAGCGGCCGCGCGTCAACCGGTCGCGCCGACGCCGGCCCAGCGCTGGAGCCGACGCGCCTTCCTGGGCGCCGCGATTGCCGCCCCGGCCAGCCTGGTAGTGGTGGCGGCCATCCGCCCGCCGATGGGCCTGTGGCCCTCGGTGACAGCCATGGCAGCCGATTTCCATACCGGCACCGGTGAGCGACTGCAGATCGCGCCCTCGCCGCAACTGAAGATCGAACTGGATACGCAGAGCAGCCTGCGCCGCCGCGCGCACACGCAGGGCGAAGGCTTCGAGCTGGTGCAGGGCCAGGCCGCGATCGAGACCCAGGCCGGTCTGCGCCTGGCGTTGTTCGCGGGCCCGGGCTGCGTGATTGCCGATGAGGGCGCGGTGCGCCTGGACGTACGCAACACCCAGGGCCAGGTGCGGGTGACCTGCCTGCACGGCAGTGCCCGCATCGAGCATCCGCAGGGCCGGCTGCGGCTGCAGGCGGGCCAGCAGACCCGGTACGACGAGCGCCTCAGTGGTGTGGTGGCCGAGGCCGTGGCGTCGGAAGTGAGTGCCTGGACGGAGGGCATGCTGGTGTTCCGCCGCGCACCGCTGCGTGAGGTGGTGGAGGAGATCAACCGTTACCGCCGCGGCAAGGTACTGCTGGGCGAATCGGCATTGGCGCGCGCCCCGGTCAGCGGCCGCTTCCGCATCGATGATCCGGACGCGGCGCTGGAGCAGCTGCGACGGACGATGTCGCTGGATCTGCGTCGCTTTCCGGGTGGCATCGCCGTCCTTGGATAGATGAAGGCGCTGGCCGTGCGCGCCGCGCCGGGCTGTTGCAAGCAAGGAGAATCCAAGGATGCGCAACGAGACCATCGGTGTGCTCGATCTGCGCCGCAATCTGTCTGCATTGCTGGAAACCACCCAGCGAAGGCCCCTGATGGTGCATCGCTATGGTTCGCCCTGGGTGTGCGTGGTGTCTGACGCGCAGTGGCAGCAGCAGGCGGTGCTGCTGGACTTCAATCCGCAGTCACACCCATTGGCGATGCTGCTGCGGCTGCAGCAGCAGGAGATGCCTTTGGTCGAATCCGGGGCGCTGCCGCCTGCGGTGCTCGCACGCGCACTGCTGTTGGCGGGCATGCATGGCATCGACGATCTCACGCAGCTGCATGAGCAGGTACTGCATCATCGGCTCTGGCACTGGTTCGTGGCGGGCGCCCATGGGGTGATGGAGGGCTGGCAGCTGCCCGCACTGCGCGTTGCGCTGGCGTCATGGTGCGATGACGTGGACATGACCGATGCACTGGTCGCATTCGCTGCCCGCAGCGACGTGGCGGTACTGGCCCGCCGTTGTGGGGGTGACGCACCGCGGCTGCAGCGCGAAGCCTGCAGGCGGATGACGCTGCGATGACGTTGCCGATGAAGCGCCACCCCGTGCACAGAGTTGCATTCGCGGTGTCGCTTCACCTGCCTTGCTGACGTCTTCTCCAGAGTACGACGCACCACGCGTCGTGGAGCAGGGGCGGCGCAGATGGAAGACAGTCGCAGGATCAGCATGCTGGAGCTGGATCGCCACCTGAGCCAGTCGCTGGAGCAGGCACGGCACACGCCCCTGAACGTACAGCGCTATGGACGCTCGTGGGTCTGGGTGCTGTCCAGTGACGCCTGGGCGGATGCGGCGCGCTGGGCGGCACTGGACAGCAGTGCGCATCCACTGGCGGCACTTCGAAAGGCCCTCGACCTGCGGCTGTGGCCCTGGCCCGACGCGGCCATCAGCGCGCTGCCGCTTGGCGCAGCCGATGCGCGACTGCTGCAACGTGCGGCCCTGCTGGTGATCGTGCGTGATCTCAACACTGCGCAGCGCGTGTACGACGACCTGCGCTACCACCAGGCCTACCGCATGTTCATCGGCCTCGACCACGGCACCGCGTGGTCGCCGACGCAGTGCGTGCGCCTGCTGCAGGCGTGCGTGCATCCGTTGTTGCGCGAGTGCATCGACCAGACACTGGCCAGCGTGCCGCAACACCTGCTCGAGGCGGCACGCGTGCCGGCTGCACGTGCGCCCGCACAGGCAACCGCGCAGCGAATCGCAGGCGGATGTTTATCGTACTGACACATGCACCGCTGACCATGGTGCAGCGGTCTCTTCCAGGATGACGAGGGCGGAACAATGGCAAGGCAGGCAGGTGGTTGCAGGGCTCGGCAGCAGGGCTTCAGCCTGATCGAGATCATGGTGGTGGTGGTGATCATCGGCATCCTTGCCGCGCTGATCGTGCCGCGGTTGATGGACCGTCCGGACCAGGCGCGCGTGGTGGCGGCGCGCCAGGACATCGCGGCGCTGATGCAGGCGCTGAAGTTGTTCAAGCTGGACAATGGGCGCTATCCCAGTGCCGAACAGGGCCTGCAGGCGCTGGTGAAGCCGCCGCAGGGCAGCGGTGCGTTGCCGGTGACGCCGTATCTGGATCGCCTGCCGAATGATCCGTGGGGCCATCCGTACCAGTACCAGGTTCCCGGAACCCATGGCGACATCGATGTGTTCTCGCTGGGTGCGGACAGCAAGCCCGGTGGCGACGCCGGAAACGCGGATATCGGCTCCTGGCAGCTGTGAGGCGTGCTGATGGCAGCCCGGACGCGTTCGATTTCATGCATCCACCAGCGTGGCGTGGCGGTGATCGTCGCCTTGCTGGTGGTGGCATTGGTGGCCGTGATTGCCACTGCGCTGCTGACCCGGCAGTCGGCGCAGCTGCGTGCGCTGCGCGGCGACCAGTTGCGCGCGCAGGTGCGCATGGCGGTGGACGCCACGCTGGAGCGTGCGGCGCAGCAGCTGCGTGAGGATGTGAAGGAACAGCTGACCACGGTGCGCGGCGGACGCTGGGCGCGTCCTTTGCAGCTGCAGGCACCGTTGCCGGTGCAGCTGCAGCTGGTCGATGCCCAGTCGATGTTCAACCTGCGCAACCTGCTGGCCCATGGCAGGCCGGACCCTGAGGCGCGGGGCGCGTTCGTCGCGTTGTGTGCCGGGCAGGGGCTGGGCCAGGGCACCTGCGCATCCGCGGTGGACCGCATCCAGGCGCGCCTGCGCGACGGTGATATGCCGGCGCAGGCGCCGCTGCCGCGCGAATCACTGATCGAACAGGCGCTGGCCGGCGCCGACCCGGTGGCGTTGCAGGCGCTGGCGCGGCGCACAGTGGTGTTGCCCGCGCAGACCCTGGTCAACGCCAATACCTGCGACCTGAGCGTCCTGCAGGCAGTGGCGCCTGCGGTGGAACCGGCAAGGCTGCAGGCGCTGCTCGCTGAGCGCGACGCCGGCCACTGGCTGCTCAACCGCGGTGACATCGCCAACCGACTCCAACTGAGCAACGAACAGATGGCCGTGCTTCCGCTGGGTATCCATAGCGAGTGGTTCCTGGCCGTCGGCCGGGTGCAGGCCGACGGCAGCGCGGTTGATTTCCGCGCGCTGCTCTGGCGCGAGTACCGCGACGACGGGGTGCGTGTACAACGGGTGTGGACGAGGATCGGCGCATGACCGTGCAGCTTCGGGTGCGCCTGCCGGCGCTGGCGCACCTGCGCGCTGACAGCGCGGTGGACTGGGCGCAGCTGCACAAGGGCGAGGTGCTCGCCCACGGCCGCGACACGCTGGCGGCGCTGGGCCTGCGGCATCCGCGGGCCACGGTGCACGCCTGCCTTGATCCGAACGACCTGATCCTGCTGGAACTGCAGCTGCCGCCGCTGTCCGGGCGCCGCCTGCACGCGGCGTTGCAGGGCGAGGTGGAGGCCATGCTGCTGGATGATCTGCAGGACGTGGCGCTGGCCCACGGTGCGCAGGCGGCAGACGGTACGGTTCCGGTGGCCTGGCTCGGCCAGCAGGCCATTACGCAGGCGCAGCAGCTGCTGGCCTCGTGCGCGCTGCAGCTGCAGGCGTTGCATCCGACGCCACTGCTGCTGCCTTGGCAGGACCGCCACGCCACGCTGCAGGTCAGCGGCGAGCATCTGCTGGTGCGCAGCGGGCGCGATCGGGGACTTGTCCAATGGTATGGCGGACGTGATGCGTCTGCGGCGATGCAGGCGTTGGCCACCCGCCTGCAACAGGCCGGCGTGCAGGCCGTGCAATGGATCGACAGCGTACCGCCGGCGTGGCCGGGCAGCCTGCCGGCCACCGCCGTCGCGCATGAACTGCAGGCCTGTGGCCCCTTGCCGGGTTGGTCATTGCCGCTGCCCGGCGCAGGCCGTCAAGCGCCGCGACTGGCGATCGGCCTGGCACTGGCGGCGGTGCTGTTGGCCGCACTTGGGCTGCAGTGGCAGGTCTCGCGTTGGCGGATCGAGGGTGAGGCGCTGCAGCAGGACATGGCACGGCAGTTCAGCGCACGCTTCCCGGAGATCACCGATGTGGTGGACCCGGTGTTGCAGGCAAGGCGAGCGCTTGCGGTTCCGCCGCCAGCGCCGCCGTTGCCGGCGCTGCAGCGTCAGGTCGCCAGCACGCTGCACGCGGTTCCGGAGCTGGCGGGGCAGGTGCACAGCCTGCACTACCAACCCGGGCAGGTGTACCTGGAGCTGGACGCTGATGCTCGGGCATTGGCCGACGATCCACAGCGGCTTGAGCGCTGGCAGCAAGCGGTGCAGGCGCAGGGGCTGCAGCTGGTGCGCGATGCCGGTGGACGCCTGCGGGTGAGCGGAGCGGGACAGTGACGACGCGAACCTTGCGGCTGAGCGAGGGGCTGGCGGGCGTGCAGCAGCGCTGGCAACGCCTGCCACCGCGCGACCGGCTGATGCTGTGGGTAATGGTGGTGGCGCTGCTGGTGGCGGGCCTGTGGTCGTTATGGCTGGAGCCCTTGCTGAAGCAGCGCACGCACTGGCAGGCCGAACTCCCACGGCTGCAGGCACAGCAGCGCGCACTGGCACCGCTGCTGCACGCCCGTGAGCGCCAGCAGCTGGCGCAGGGCCAGCATCCGACCCTGGCCGGACTGCGTGACCAGATCAAGGCCGCCGGTCTGGCTGGCGGCCTGCATATCGAAGCGCGCGACGGGCGCTGGCACCTGCAGGTACGGGCCGTACCTGCCGATGCGCTATGGAACTGGCTGCTGCCGCTGCTGGCCGACCCTGCCATCGAGCTGCAGCAGCTGCAATTGACACGCACAGGGGATGCGAACATGCCGGCGGCACGGATTTCAGGACACATCGTGATGGTGGCCCCTGCGGGTGCCCATCCATGAGGGCGATGCGCAGCCTTGCCTGCAGTGCCGCATTGGCCCTGATCGTGGGCGTGGCCCACATGCCGGCGCCGGTGGCGGCGCAGGACACAGGCGATGAGCCGGTGCAGCTGAACCTGGTGGACACCGATATTGGTGGCGTGTTGCGCATGGCAGCGCGCTTCACCGGCCGCCAGTTCCTGGTCGATCCGCGGGTGACCGGCAAGATGACGGTGGTCTCCGATGGCCCGGTCAGCCGCACCCAGGCCTATCAGCTGCTGCTCGGCGCGTTGCGCATGCGCGGCTTTGCGGTGGTCGAGAACGGTGGCGTCAGCCGGGTGGTGCCGCAGGCCGATGCCAAGCTGCTCGGCGGCCGCGTCGGCAGCGGCGGTGCGGGGGGCGAGGTCGCCACGCGCATCTTCCCTCTGCGCTACGAGAATGCTGCCGCGCTGGTGGCAGTGCTGCGGCCGATGATCAGTCCGGACAATCCGATCACTGCCAACCCCGGCAACAACACCCTGGTGATCACCGACTATGCCGACAACCTGGAGCGCATCGCACGGGTTATCGCCAGCGTCGATACTCCGGCCGGCATGGACACCGATGTAGTGAAGCTGCAGCAGGGCATCGCTGTGGACGTCGCGGCGATGGTCGCGCCGCTGCTGGATGCGCAGGGCGCCGAGCCCAGCCAGAAGGTGGTGGTGATGGCCGACCCGCGCAGCAACAGCGTGCTGCTGCGTTCCAGCAGCCCCGGCCGCACCCGTCTGGCGCGGCAGCTGGTGGAGAAGCTGGACCGCGCCCAGGACGAGTCCGGCAACCTGCATGTGGTCTACCTGCGCAATGCCCAGGCCAATCAGCTCGCCGGCGTGCTGCGGGGCGTGGTTGCGGGGCAGAGCGATGCGCCGGCAGTGGGCAGCAATGAAGGCATCACGCCACTGCCTGGCGATGCAAGCCGTTCCGCACCGGCGCAGCCGTCGCAACCGCAGCAGGCCAAGACCGGAAGCAATGCGCTGGAATCGCAGCGGCTGGACCCGAGCCGGCGTGACCCGATCGATGCGGGAAGCACCGGCTTCAGCGAGAACGGCATCTCGGTGCAGGCGGACGTGGCCACCAACACGCTGCTGATCTCGGCGCCGGAGCCGGTGTACCGCAACCTGCGACGGGTGATCGACCAGCTCGACCAGCGCCGTGCACAGGTGCTGGTCGAGAGCCTGATCGTGGAGGTCAACCAGACCGATGCGGCCGAGCTGGGCGTGCAGTGGATGCTGGGCAATGGACGCACCTTTGGTGGCACCCACTTCGGTGGCGCCACCGGCGGCAGTGGACTCAATACCGGTGCCCGCACCACGCTGGACGTGCTTCCCCGGGATGGCCTGAAGATCGGCGTGATCGACGGCACCATCAACCTTCCAGGTGTCGGCCAGATCCTCAACATGAAAGCGCTGGCCAACGCACTGCAGAGCAAGGGCGGCGCCAACATCCTGTCCACGCCGAACCTGATGACGCTGGACAACGAAGCGGCCAGCATCATGGTCGGCCAGACCGTGCCGTTTGTCAGCGGGCGCTACGTGACCGACGGTGGCGGCGGCAGCAACAACCCGTTCCAGACCATCGTGCGCGAGGACGTGGGCCTGAAGCTGCGCGTGCGCCCGCAGATTTCCGAAGGCGGCACGGTGAAGCTGGACATCTACCAGGAAGTCAGCAGCATCGACGCGCAGAGCGCGAACAGCACGGCCGGCATCATCACCAACAAGCGCGCCCTGGATACCAGCGTGCTGCTGGACGATGGCCAGATCATGGTGCTGGGTGGCCTGCTGGAAGACAGCGTCAGCCATGGCCGTGATGCGGTGCCGGGGCTGGGAAAGATCCCGGTGCTGGGCGCCCTGTTCCGCAGCGACACGCGCAAGCGCGCCAAGACCAACCTGATGGTGTTCCTGCGCCCGCACGTGGTGCGTGACCCGGCCGCCGGCCAGCGCCTGACCCGCGACCGCTACGACTACATGCGCAACGCGCAGGCGGGCGCGCAGCCAGTACAGAGCTGGGCCTTGCCGGCGCTGTCGGCACCGCAGCTGCCACCGCAGGACCTGTCTGTACTCGGCCAGGGCAATGCGCGCGATGGCCGGGGCCAGCCGTTGCAGAACACCAGCCTGGCCGCGTTGTATCCGTCCGGTGACGGCGATGCGCAGCTGGTGCAGTTCGCGCAGGGACTGGACCCGGCGCGTGCCAGCCAGGGCGTGGCGCAGGTGCGGGCACTGGGCCTGCAGGCCTATGCTGAAGCGACGCCCGGCGAGAGCGGGCAACGCCTGCGCGTGCGATTGCCGCGCGATCCGGCGACGCTGGACCCTGCGCTGCAGCAGCTGCGCGGGCTGGGCTACACGCCGGAACTGGTGATCGGGCCGTGAGCGCTTCCGCGCCGCTGGCGTACGCCTGGGTGCGCAGCCATGGCGTGATGCTGTCCGAAGTTGGCGGCGAGCCCGTGTTGCTGGGCACCGCCGACACCGCAGCGTGGGCCGTGGCCGAGCTGCGCCGGCGGCATGGCCCGCTTCCGTTCCAGATGCTGGATGCGGCAGCCTGGCAGCAGCGCTTGGGCGAGCAGTACCGTGACGGCGGCGATGCCGCTGCCGTGGTGGGGGCCGCCGAGAGTGAAGTCGATCTGGACCGGTTGATGCAGGACATGCCGGAGGTCACCGACCTGCTGGATGCGCAGGACGATGCGCCGGTGATCCGCATGATCAATGCGTTGCTGGCACAGGCTGCACGCGACGGTGCCAGCGATCTGCATATCGAGCCGTTCGAGACCCATTCGGTGGTGCGCTACCGGGTGGACGGCACGCTGCGCGACATGGTGCAGCCACGGCGCGCACTGCATGCAGCGCTGGTGTCGCGCATCAAGATCATGGCCCACCTGGACATCGCCGAGAAGCGGTTGCCACAGGATGGGCGCATTGCGATCCGCGTGGGCGGGCGGCCGCTGGACATCCGTGTTTCCACTGTACCGACCGGGCATGGCGAGCGCGCCGTGCTGCGATTGCTGGAAAAGGATGCCGGCCGCCTGCAGCTGCAGCGCCTGGGCATGGCCGATGACACCTTGGCCACATTCACCGGGCTGATCCGGCAGCCGCACGGGATCGTGCTGGTGACCGGGCCGACCGGCAGCGGCAAGACCACGTCGCTATACGCCGCGCTGGGCCAGCTCGACAGCAGCACCAGCAACATCCTCACCGTGGAAGACCCGGTGGAGTACGACTTCGCCGGCATCGGCCAGATCCAGGTCAATGCGCGTATCGGCATGAGCTTTGGCACCGCGCTGCGCGCGATCCTGCGCCAGGATCCGGACACGATCATGATCGGTGAGATACGCGATCTGGAAACCGCACAGATCGCCGTGCAGTCGTCACTGACCGGGCATGGCGTGCTCGCCTCGCTGCACACCAACGATGCGATCTCGGCGGTGACCCGCCTGGCCGATATGGGTGTGGAGCCGTTCCTGCTGGCGTCCTCGTTGCGCGGCGTGCTGGCGCAGCGGCTGGTGCGGCGGCTGTGCACGCAGTGCCGGCGTGCCGAGGTGGACGGCGAGGGCCGCACTGTGTGGCGTGCGGTGGGCTGCGCGGCCTGTGCCAACAGCGGCTATCGGGGACGCACCGGCATCCATGAACTGTTCGTGGTGGACGACCGGGTACGCATGTTGATCCATGAAGGGCAGGGCGAGCCGGCGCTGCGCGAGGCGGCGCGGCGCGCCGGCATGCGGACCTTGCGGCAGGATGGCCAGCGCTGGGTCGACAGCGGGGTGACCACGCTGGAAGAAATCCTGCGCGTCACCGGCGACGACTGAGACGACGATGGCACTGTTCGATTATCAGGCCGCCAACGCGCAGGGCCGCATCGAGAAAGGCCAGCTGGACGCCGACAGCCCGCGCGGTGCGCGTCAGCTGCTGCGCGGGCGTGGGCTGACGCCTGTGCAGGTCAGTGCGGCGCGCAGTGCCGGCAGTGGCTGGGGTGCTCGCCGGTTGTCAGCCAGTGAGCTGGCCTGGGCCACGCGCCAGCTGGCCAGCCTGCTGGCCGCCAGCCTGCCGTTGGAAGGTGCCTTGAGTGCGGTGATCGAGCAGGCCGAGCGCCCGCACGTGGCGCAGGCGCTTACTGCCGTGCGTGCGGATGTACGTGCTGGCCAGCGCCTGACCGTGGCACTCGCCGCGCGGCCTCGCGATTTCCCGCCGATCTATCGGGCCCTGGTGGGGGCGGGTGAAGACTCCGGCGACCTGGCGCGAGTGATGGAGCGCCTGGCCGACTACATCGAAGAGCGCAACGCGCTGCAGGCCAAGGTGCTGACCGCCTTCATCTACCCGGCGGCGATCAGCCTGGTGTCGGTGGCGATCGTGATCTTCCTGCTCAGCTACGTGGTGCCGCAGGTGGTGACCGCGTTCGTGCAGGCGCGGCAGACGCTGCCGATGCTGACCCAGGTGATGCTGGCGGCCAGTGCTTTCGTGCGCAGTTGGGGCGTGTGGGCGGGGCTGGGCATCGCTGCGCTGGGGGTGGCCTGGCGACTGGCGCTGCGCCGGCCCGAGCTGCGCCTGCGCTGGGACGCGATGCTGCTGCGGCTGCCGATGATCGGGCGCTTCGTGCTGGGCGTGAACAGCGCGCGTTTCGCCTCGACGCTGGCAATCCTGCTCGATGCCGGCGTGCCGCTGCTGCGTGCACTGGAGGCGGCGCGGCAGACCCTGGGCAATGCGCTGCTGGCGCGCTGTGCCGATGATGTGTCCGCGCGCGTACGCGAAGGCGCTGCGTTGGGTTCTGCATTGAAAGTACAGAAAGTGTATCCGCCGATCCTGGTGCATCTGGTGGCCAGTGGCGAGAAGACCGGTTCGCTGGCGCCGCTGCTGGATCGCGCCGCGCAGACCATCTCACGCGAGATCGAGCGTCGCGCGATGGCGCTGACCGCCCTGCTGGAACCGACCATGATCCTGGTGATGGGCGGCGTGGTGCTGACGATCGTGCTGGCGGTGCTGATGCCGATCATGGAAATGAACCAGCTGGTGCAGTGATGCGCAAAGCGCAACACGGGTAGCGCCGGGCCATGCCCGGCGAGCGCGCAGCACGGCGTGCCTTCGATTCTCCACACAATCCTCCACACCTTTTTTCGATCTTCCACAGGTTTCTTAAGCGGCCTGTCATCGGTGCGGACCAGCATGGACACGTCGCCGCAGAGTGGGCTGGGAGGCCCTCGGCGGCAGCAGGCGTGTAGTGACCGTTCCTCCCTTGGCGTTTCCCTTCGCAGTAAACCCTTCAGGAGAAGATCATGAACAAGTACAAGACCCTGGCCGCGCTGGTTGCTACCGCGCTGCTGGCCACTGCTGGTGCCGCTTCGGCCCAGACCGCCGTCACCGGCGGCGGCGCTTCGCTGCCGGCCGACCTGTACAAGGGCCAGGCCGACAGCATCCTGCCGGCCAACTTCAGCTATGCCGTGACCGGTTCGGGCACCGGCAAGAAGGCCTTCCTGGAAAACAATTCCAGCCTGTTCCAGGCCACCGGCACCGTGCATTTCGCCGGTAGCGACTCGGTGCTGAGCGGCACCGAGCTGAGCACCTACAACAGCACCTACAACGTGTCCGGCGACGCCAACCGCTATGGCGCACTGGTGCAGATCCCGTCGGTGGCCACCTCGGTCACCATTCCGTTCAACAAGGCCGGTTCGGCGGTTGACCTGTCGGTCACCCAGATCTGCGGCATCTTCTCCGGCAAGATCAACAACTGGAGCCAGCTGGCGGGCTTGGGCCGTACCGGCGCCATCCAGGTCGTCTACCGCGGCGAAAGCAGCGGCACCAGCGAACTGCTGACCCGCTTCCTGACCAGCGCCTGCCAGCCGGCTGACGTGTCGGGTACCAACCTGAAGCTGACCAACGGCGTGCCGGCATTCTCGGTGCAGTCGACCTTCGCCAACCTGTTCACCAGCGTGCCGTCGAACTTCATCGCTGCCCCGGCCACCGGTGGCACCGCGCTGTACAACGCCGTCTATGCCGTTGACGGCCGCGTCGGCTATGTCGGTCCGGACGTGATCCCGAGCCTGACCGATGCCACCAAGATCGCCAAGGTCAAGGGCTTCTCGCCGGATGAAGTGAGTGTGCAGGCCACGCTGGAAACCGCTGCGCCGCCGACCGGTGCCGCCGCCGAGAACCCGGCGAACTGGGTGCCGGTGTTCGGCAACCCGAACGCGGGCTATCCAATTGCCGGTTACACCAACTTCGTGTTCGGCCAGTGCTACAAGAATGGCACTGTGGGCGCCAACGTGCGTGCCTTCCTGGCACGTCACTACGGCAGTGTCGTCGATGGCAACGGCGTCGAGAAGGGGCCGAACGACGACGCGATCCGCGCGCACAAGTTCATTCCGCTGACCAAGACCTGGCGTGATGCGGTCCGCACCCGCTTTGCGACCGCCACCAACGCCGGTGCCGTGAACAACCCCAGCACCTGCTCGGGCATCGGCCGTCCGCTGTAACTGCGACTGCTTTGGTCGTTGCAGGAAACGCACAAGGGCGCCGGCAGTAATGCCGGCGCCTTCTGCGTATGTCCGCTGCATGACAGTGATGCGCCTGTCGCCTTCACGCCGTCGCCACCGTCTATGAGGTGCAGGGCGTGCCTGGCGCAGGCCCATCCGTACACACGCCGCGGCCGACGCGGCCCATCAGGTTGACGAGGTCCCCGATGTCGCACCCGCATTCGCCCACCGCCCGTTTCCCTGCTGCCCTGTGGCGCAGCCACCCGATGGCCTGGGCCGTCGCAGTGGCCCTGGGCAGCGTGGTGGCTCCGGCCACTCAGGCCCAACAGGCGTTCAGCCCCGGCTGGTTCGCCGAGCGCGGTGCGGCGCAGGGCGCGGCGGCACAGAGCGGGCGCATGCCCAATGGCGTGCCGATCCAGTTCCAGCTGCCCGCGCAGCAGCAGGATGCGGCACGGCAGAAGCTGCAGCAGTCGATCGACAACCTCGGCACGGCCGCGCAGGCCATCGCCCTGCAGCAGCGCCTGCAGGAGCAGGCACGGCAGGCGCGCCGCGAGGCGGGTTTCGTAGTGGCCGATGGCCTGGGCAAGGATGGCCTGAAGGTCGACGAGAATCCGCTGACCCGTGGCTGGATCAACGCCCGTGAGGCCATCCAGTCGCAGACCGCCGAGGGGCGGGTGCTGGTCAACATCGAGCAGACCGCCGACCAGGCGATCCTGAACTGGGAGACCTTCAACATTGGTGGCAACACCACGCTGAACTTCCTGCAGAACCCCGACTGGGCCGTGTTGAACCGGGTCAATGATCCCGCTGCAAGACCCAGCCAGATTCTCGGCCAGCTGAAGGCCGATGGCACGGTGTTCGTGGCCAACCGCAACGGTGTGGTATTCGGCAACAACAGCCAGGTCAATGTCCGCAATCTGGTCGCGGCGGCGGCGCGCATCAGCGATGCGCATTTCCGCGAGCAGGGCCTGTACAGTGCCGACGCGAACACCTCGGCGCTGACCGACGCCGTGGGCAAGGTCATGGTCGAACGCGGTGCGCGCATCACCACGCACGAACCGACCACGGCTACACGGGGCGGCGGTTATGTGCTGCTGGCTGGCCACAGCGTGGAAAACGCGGGCCAGATTGAAACCCGCAAGGGACAGGCCCAGCTGGCCGCCGGTGACAGTTTCGTGATCCGTCGCGGCGTGGGAACCGCCCAGAACACCGCGTCCACCACCCGCGGCAATGAGATTGCCCCGCGCTTCGTCGCTGACAGCACGGCGGGCAGTGTTCGCAACAGTGGTCTGATGCAGGCGCGCGAAGGCGATGTCACGCTGGCCGGCCGCACCGTCGAGCAGGCTGGAGTGGCCGTTGCTACCACCACGTTGAACCAGCGCGGTACGGTGCACCTGTTGAACTCGGCGTCCGATGCGGCCGGCAGCGTGACTCTGGCCGCCGGCTCGACCACGGCAGTACTGCTGGAGGACGATGGCAAGAGCACGGCGCTGGACAGCCAGCGCAACGCGCTCATCAAGGAATCGGCCGAGCAGGACAAGCTGCGTGGTTCCAGCAACAGTGGCACCTTCGATAATCTCTCGCGCCTGCAGGACCGCCGCGAGCAATCGCGCATCGAAGTCGTGTCCGGCGGCGATGTGAACTTCCAGGCCGGCTCGCTTGCAGTGGCCACCGGCGGCCAGGTGATCGCCGACGCCAGCCGGCGCAGCTATCTGGATGATGGCGCGCGCGTGGACGTCTCCGGTGCGGTGGGTGTGCAGGTGGCGATGGAAAGCAACAACGTCAAGGTGAAGGTGCAGGGCAACGAGCTGCGCGACTCGCCGGACAATCGTGACAGCGGCAAGCTGATCAGCAGCGAGGTGTGGATCGACCGCCGCCAGTTGACCGAAGTTGCCGCCGGTACCGGTGGCTATGAAGGCACGCGCTGGTATGCCGGCGGCGGCCTGCTGGAAGTGGGTGGCTATCTGGACAATCAGGGGCATTCGATCAGCGAATGGGCAGCGCAGGGCGGCACCGTCCAGTTGGCAGGCAAGGAAGTCGTCAGCCACGCCGGTTCGCACATCAATCTGGCTGGTGGCAGCCTGGATGTGCAGTCCGGCGTGGTGCAGCAGAGCTGGCTGCGTGGCCGCGATGGCCAGTTGTACCGCCTTGACGACGCGCCGGCGGAGATGCTGTACGACGGCCTGTACCAGGGCTATGAAGTGAAGCAGGAACGTTGGGGGGTGACCGAATCGTTCCGCAATCCGCTGGTTGCCCCGGGCCAGCGCTTCGACAATGGCTACACCGTGGGACGCGATGCTGGCCGCCTGTTGATCTCGGCGCCCACGGCCGTCCTGGAGGGCCAGGTGGATACGGTGGCCTTCCAGGGCGCACAGCAGAGGCGCCGGCCCGATCAGGGGCAGGAGGGCTATGCGCAGGCACAGACGGCGGTGGCCCGCAACGCCCAGCTGTGGCTCGGGCGTTTTGACAACAGCGGGCGCAGCGCGGTGTTCGACTCGAATGTCCGCATTGGAGCGCTCAAGGCCGATCCCCGGCCGTGGACGCTGCAGGCGCCGGTCGGGGAAGCACAGCGCAATACCGTGTGGTTGGACAGTGAGGTGCTGAGCGCCCAGCGATGGGGGCAGGTGGACCTCGCTTCGGCCGGCCGTATCGACCTCGATGGCACGCTCAGGTTGCAGGAGGGCGGCCGGCTTGGGCTCACCGCAAGCCGCGTCAGCTTCGGTGGAACGGTGCAGATTGCCGGCGGGCAGGTGGAAGCCGGAAATCTGCTTGCGGCGCTTGGCGGGCCCACGGCATTGCTGACGTCCGGACGTGGTGCGGTGGATGTCGCGGCCGGCGCCCGGATCGATCTTGGCGGTGGCTGGAGCAACGCGCTTGCAGCGCCGGAGGGCGGTCCCGCACAGGCGTGGATCGACGGCGGGCAGGTGCGCTTCAACAGCAGCCACGATATCGGCGTGGGCCAGGGAGCAGCGATTCTGGTTGATGCCGGCGGTGCGATCGATGCCAACGGCAAGGGGCGCGTCGGCAAGGGCGGCAGCGTCAGTCTGCTCGCGGCCAGCACCGAGGTCGCCACCGACGGCAGCGGCCGGCTGGGCTTCGGCGAGGGCGCGCGCTTCAGCGCGCTCGGCAATGGCAGCGGCAACTTCATATTGGCAACCGGCGGTGCGGTGTCTATCGGCGTGCCTGGCACGGAAGCATCGGCAGCCTCGCTGCGATTGCAGGCAGCGCTGTTCAACAGCGGCTTCGCCGGCTATGACATCGCCGGTCACAACGGTTTGACGGTTGAAGAGGGCACCCCGCTGCAGGTGCAACGACCTGCGCTGCGCTTGGCCGACGGCGCAGCACAGGCTCTGGTCCGCGAGCAGGGCGTGCAGGCCTGGATGCCATCGTTGTACGAGGCCGATCCGAGCAGTGGTCGCGTGTCGCAGCGTGGCGGCGCGAGCCTGACACTGCGCGCGGGGCATCTGCTGTCCACGGCCGACCTGCGCGTTGGCAAGGGGGCCAGGATCGAGGTCGACCCGGGCCAGTCGATCGAACTGTCCAGCGCCGGCAACCTGAGCGTGGCCGGTCATCTGAAGGCAGCCGGCGGCCGCATCCGCCTGGATGAGGCGTTCGATCCATCCGGTGTACGTGGTGATGCACGCCGCGAGCGCCAGTGGACGATCGCCGATGGCGCGCTGCTGGACGTGAGTGGCGATACCGTTTCGCTGCGCGACGCGCGCGGGACGTTGCGCGGGCAGGTGCGCAAGGGCGGAACGATCGAGATCGGGGGCGCGCTGGACTGGGAAGACCAGGACAACGTACGCCACCTGCCACCCGATACCTTCGTGGTGGTGGAGCGTGGGGCGCGGCTGGATGCCTCCGGTGCGTCGGCGCTGCTCGATATCGATGGCAGCGGGCGCACCCGCGTGGACAGCGATGGCGGCAGCATCGTGCTGCGCAGCGGCAATTCCCTGTACCTGCAGGGTGAACTGAACGCAGCGGCCGGCGGCGACGGCGCGCGCGGCGGCACCCTGGGGGTTGCCTTCGGTGGTGGCACCTACGGCAGGACGGCAAACGGCAACGACGTGCTGGCACCGCGGATGATCTCACTGACCCAGCACGCCGCGCAGACGGCGGACCTGCCTGCACGCCTTGAGTACGGCCACGCGGCACTGTCGGTGGAGCAGATCGAGGCCGGTGGTTTCGATCATCTGGCCCTGTTCGGTGACATCCGTGCGCAGGGGGATGTCAATCTGCGCATGGACCAGAGCCTGCGCATCCAAGGCTTGAACGAGCGTTACCTCGGCTTCGTCCCGGGTGGCAGCGAGGGCGGCCACCTGCAACTGGCCGCGCCGTATGTCCGCCTTGCGCAGGGCCGCTGGTGGCAACCGGCCGGCGAAGGCACGTTGCGCCCGCTGGAGGCGCCCCTCGACGCCGGCCGGCAGCATCGCCTGGAGGTGGGCGCCGATCTGATCGACCTGCGCGATGTGACCTGGCTGGCGGGCTTTGATCAGGTCGCGCTGCGCAGCCGCGGTGACATCCGCTTGCTGGCCCCGGTCGCCAGCAGTTCGCTGGTCTCCACGCTGGCAAGCCCGGGGTCTATCGACATCAGCGCCGCACGCCTGTACCCGGCAGCCCGGGCCAAGGGACGCATCGTGGCCGGCGTCCCCGACATCGGACCTTCAGGCGAGCCGTTCTGGCAGAGCCCCGACGCCGTGCTGCGCATTCATGGCATTGCAGGCGGCGCGCAACCGGCACCGGATTCTGCGTTCGGAAGCCTGGAGCTGGTGGCGGCGACGGTGGTGCAGGGCGGCAATGTGCAGGTGCCGTGGGGCCATGTGCAGCTCGGCGGCCGGAAGTTCAACGCCGATGTCGCCGGCCGCGTCGACCTGCTTGCAGGCAGTGTGACGTCGGTGAGCGGAGCGGGCCTGCAGCTGCCGTTTGGCGGCACCGTGGATGGTGTTGGCTGGCGCCGCAACGGTGCCGACTTCGATGTGCTGGGCCCCGGCTCGAACAACATCCCGATCGGTATCGACATCGTGAGCAACGCCTTCAATGGCGTGGCGGGCAGCGTGCTGGACATGTCCGGCGGCGGCGAGCTGTCCGGCGCTGCATTCGTGGCCGGACGGGGTGGCTCGGTGGACGTCCTGCGGCATGCGCTGGCGGATGCGAACCCGCGCTACCGCTTCAGCGGCAGTGACAATGCGGTCTACGCGATCATGCCGGGACGCTCGGGCACGCAGGCGCCGCAGGCGCTCGCTGACGGCAGCGCCGATCCGCGCGTTGGCCAGCAGATTGTCATCCCTGCCGGGGTTCCAGGCCTACCGGCGGGAACCTACACGCTGCTGCCGGCCAGCTACGCACTGCAGAAGGGCGCATTCCGCGTCGAAGTCGGGGCTGAAAGCGCCGTCGGCAGCCGACAGCCAGTGGCGACCGGCACCGGTTCCTGGCGCGTCAGTGGACACCAGGCGCAGAGCCTGGGGGGTGGAGTCTCATCGCTGCTCACTGATCTGGTGCTGACGCCGGCGGATGTGGTGCGCCGCCATGCCAGCTACAACGAGACCTCCTACAGCGCGTTCGTACAGGGCGTGGCCGAGCGGCGTGGTGAAGCGCTGCGCTGGCGGCCAACGGATGCCGGCAACCTCAACCTGGTGCTGGGTGATGGCGCCGGACGTTCGAGCGTGCCAGCCGCGATCTTCCAGGGCGTGTCACGCTTCAACGCCGGCAGCAATGACGGACGGGGCGGCACGCTTTCGGTCAATCTGCTCGCTTCCAATGAGGCGATGCTGGAGATCGCCACCCAGGGCGTTAGTGCCGGCAGTGGAAGCGGTGCCACCCTCTTCGATTCGGCGCTCAATGCGTTCCGCCCGGAAACGATGCTGATCGGCGGCGTGCTGCGACGTGACGCGACGACTTATTCGCTGGAGGGCAGTGCGCAGCACATCGTGGTGCGCAACGGCGTCACCCTGACGGCGCAGGAAGTGCTGCTGTCGGCTGCGTTCGGGGGCAAGGGGATCCTGGTCGAGCAGGGCGCTTCGATCGATACCTTGGCCGGAGCCGATCCCTCGCGCGTGGCGCAGCCCACGGCGCCCTATCTGGTGTCGGGCGGCCTGCTTGCCGTGTCCAACCAGCGCTTGACGGCGCTCAGTGCGCAGGGCGGCAGTGCCGCCGGTCCGGTGGCGATCGACATCGGCGGATGCGAGGTGGACTGCAGTGGCCAGACCCGGTTGCTGTCGGCAGGCAGCATCAATGTGGTCACCGACGGCGCCTTGAACATTGGCGACGCAGTGAGCTATGGAACGCGCCAGCTCGGCCTGGGCATGTCGGCCCTCAACCTCGGTAGTGCCGAAGCCATTGCGACGGCAGCGGCAGCTGGTGGCCTGCCGGCCGGCATGACCATGAACCAAGAGGTACTGCAGCGATTACTGCGCGGAAACACCGCCACCGGCGCGCCGGCGCTGGAGGCGCTCAGCCTGACCGCGCGCGATGCCATCAATGTGTTCGGCAGCGTGGACCTGGATACGCGTGACAGTGCGACCGGCCGCAGCAGTCTACGCAGTCTGGTGCTGGGTGCCCCTGCCATTCACGGCTACGGCAGCGCTACCGACCGCGCGCGCATCTTCGCCGATACGCTGGTCTGGGACGGTACGCTGGCCGGCACCGCATTGGCCGGCGGTGAGCAGACCCAACCAGCCGGCGAGGCGATGGTGGGCCGGCTTGGCCAAGGGCAGCTGGAGATCAATACGCGGGTGCTGGAGCTGGGGCGTGCGCCCTTCACCCGGTCCAGCTCGACGGTGGCCGCAGATCGCCAGGTGCTCGGCTTCGCCGGCGTAACGCTGGCGGCGTCGGATCGCATGCTGTTCTCCGGCAAGGGCAGCCTGGACGTCTTCCAGCGCCAGGGCGACTACGTGGCAGGCAGCGGCTGGCAGTTGAATGGCGGCGCGCTGGATATCGTCACCCCGCTGCTGACCGGCAACGCGGGTGCGCAGCTGGCCATCCGCAATGGAGGAACGGTGCAGCTGCGCGGTGCTGCGGCGACCACGGGCAGCGATGCGTTGGGTGCAGAGTTGTCGATCACGGCCGAACGGATCGGCATCGACAGCCGCGTGGCGCTGGCGTCCGGCCGGTTCGAAGCCAATGCCCGCCAGGGCATGACGCTTGGCAGCAACGCGGTGCTTGACATGGCCGGCCGCAAGGTCAGCCTGTTCGACGTGGACAAGTACAGCTGGGGCGGCGACGTGGCGCTGACGAGCCGCGAAGGTGACATCGTTGCCGACACCGGGTCGCGTATCGATCTTTCCGCCCGCAACAACCGCGGCGGCCGCCTGACCGTTGCTGCACTAGGCCCGCAGGGCGGCCGTATCGATCTGGCCGGGACCCTGCTGGGCGGCGCCAGCGGTCGCTACGATGCCGGTGGAACCGAAGTGCCCTATGACGGTGGCGAGCTGGTGGTGCGTGCACGCCGGTTGCAGGACTTCTCCGGCCTGAACGCTCGGCTTACCAACGGTGGCATCACCGGTGGCCGGACCTTCCAGTTGAGTGAAGGCGACCTGGTGATCGGCGATGAGGTGAAGGCCCGAAACGTTGATATCAGCGTGGATGGCGGCAGCCTGCAGGTCAATGGCCGCGTTGATGCCAGTGGCGAACAGGTCGGCAGCATCCGCCTGTCCGCCCGCGACGTGCTGCGTATCGATGGCACATTGGACGCGCATGGCAGCGGCCTGCGCGTGGACAGCTACGGCAAGATCATCGACAGCCCGAACCGGGCCATGATTGAACTGACCTCTGCCAACGGCAGCCTGCAGCTGGGTGCGGCTTCCTCGATGGACCTGCGCGCCGGTACGTCGGTGGCGACCGGTAGCGGCCCGGGCCAGAACGACGGCCGCGCACGCGGCAGCGTCAAGCTCAACGTGCCCCGCGTGGGCAGCAACGATGCAGCAATCGAAGTGGCCAGCGGCATCCGCATTGCCGGCGCCGGCGACCTCCAGGTCAACGCCTTCCGCAGCTACGATTCGGCGCCGCTGGCCAGCGCTCCAGACGTGCACGGCCATCGTCCGCAGGTGATCAACCAGCAATGGCTGGATACGGTGGTGGACCTGGACAACAGCCTGTGGATGAACGCCGCGCTGGCCAATACGGGATTGCAGCAGCGCACCGCCGCCCTGGGCAGCTACCGCCTGCGTCCCGGCGTGCAGCTGGTGGCGCGGAGCAGCAATGACAATCCGCGTGGCGACCTGGTGGTGGCCGGTGATATCGATCTTTCCGGCTACCGCTACGGACCGCAGTCGAACCGGACTGATCCAGCGCGCCGTGGCTTCGGTGAATCGGCCGCGCTCGTGCTGCGCGCCGAGGGCGATATCAACGTCTACGGCAGCATCAACGACGGTTTCGCACCGCCGCCTGCCAACCCGGATGAGGACGGCTGGGTGCTGCTGGAAGGGCGGAGCGCGGGCTCGCCGAACACCGCATTTGGTGGCGATCTGATCGTGCCCGGCGAGGGCGTCAAGCTCCAGATCGGCACTGAGTTCCGCGCCGGTGCGACACTGAATTACGACCTGCCGTTCCAGGCGCTGACATTGCCGTCGGGTACGGTGCTGCCGGTGGCCATGACACTTTCCGCAGAGCTCACGCTGCCCGCCGGCAGTGTGTTGGGGGCGGCGGTGACCACCGATGGCGGCCAGGTGCTGGCAGCAGGCACCGTGCTGGCCCAGGCGCTCACCCTTCAGGCAGGCGCACGGCTGGGCGCCGGCTTCCGCCTGCGCAGTCCGGCACCGGTGGCGGCCCAGATCTGGCCTGCCGGAGTGGCGTTGCCGATGGTGATGCGGCTCTCCGGCGCGCTGGATCTGCACGCCGGTGCCATCATCCCCTCGATGACCAAGGTGGAACTGGCCGGCGACGCTCCGGTGAAGCTGCGGGTGGCCGACGCCAGCGGCCGACAGGGGCGCAATTGGGCGTTGGCCTCGATGTTGCCCGAAGGGACCACGTCATGGGACCTGACTGCGGTGGCTGGTGCAGATACAGCGTCTGCCGATCCGCGCACGCGTCGCTGGGGCAGTGACGGCAGCATCGTGCTCGCCGACAGCCACTACAGCACCATCGGTACAGTGACCATCACGACGGAATGGAAAGGCGATCGTGTCGTCAACCTGGAAGGTTCGCTGTTCTGGTGGGGGGACGACAGTCTGGTCGGCAAGTCGCCCCGGGAGGCGGCTGAAATGCTGGGTGTCGCCGAAGGTGACATCTGTGAACTGGGACCGTTCTGCGGCGCGGCGCCGCGCCTGGTGGACAAGGAGGGTTCGCTGATGTGGTGGGGGGACGAGTCCTGGGTCGGCAGGCCTGCGTCGGAACTTGGCGCCGAGATGGGCATGTCCGAGGAAGATATCTGTGCAGTCACCGGTTACTGCTACGGCGGCGGCACGCTTACCGAAGTCACTACCTACGGCAAGCGCCTGGGCTCGCCGGCCTGGAGCGTGTTGCGTACCGGCAAGGGAGACCTGGCGCTGCTGGCGGCGCAGGACGTGCGCATGAAATCCGGCTTCGGTGTCTACACCGCAGGTACGCCCACCCATCTGGGTGATGGCAGCGATCCGCGCTTCAACGCGGCGCGTGCGCCGAAGCCGGAGAACACCTTGCTGCTTGGTTCGACCCAGGCCTCCGGGGCCTACGACGCGGCCCTCGCCAGCTATCAGGCGTGGTATCCGGACCAGGGCGGCAATCTGCGCATCGAGGCGGGGCGCGACATCATCGGCGATACATGGAGCTTCCGCGCGGAATCGGGCACGGTCCAGCGCGACCAGGCTGGCCACTCAAGCGCAGCGGTGGGCAACTGGTTGTGGCGGCAGGGAACGGGCACCACCGGCGGTGTCGTGCAGACGCCGACCAGTTGGTGGATCAATTTCGGGACCTACAGCACGGTGAGGCCCGAACTGGATGCAACCCCCCGCCTGGTGGGCTTTACCGGGTTCGGGACGTTGGGGGGCGGCAATCTGAGCCTGGACGCAGGCCGCCATATGGGCATGCTGGACAGCATGGGCAACGCGCTGGGATACGAGATCTCGCCGCATTCGAGTGCGCTTTCGGTCGCGGTCGGATCAACCGGGCGCGTGGTCGATGGCCAGTTGCATGTCACTGGCGGTGGTGACATGGCCCTGCGCAGCGGGGGTGCACTGAATCCGGGCCTGCGTGCCAGCAGTCGTGGCAGCACATCGGATCAGCAGGACCTGGACGTCAATGGCGTGGTGACCAATGTTCGTGGCAATACCCGCATCGACGCTGCGCGCATTGGTGGCCTCAGTACAGTCCAGGCCAGCTATGGGCAACTGGGCCTGAAGGATCCGCTGGTGGCCGACAGCCCGGTTGCGATGGCCGGACCGGTGCTGGTGCTGGGCGACTCAACCGCGCAGTTGCAGGCGCGCGGCGACGTGGTGCTGGGTAGTGCCGCCGATCCAGGCCGGGTTCCCGTGGCCAATTTCAACACGATCGTGCTGGATGATGGCAGCCGCGCGTCTGGCACGAGCTGGTTCTCGCTATGGACGCCGCGCACCGCGCTGGACCTGTTCTCCGCCGGCGGGAATCTGTCGCCGGGCCTGGTGGGCACGCAGCATGCGAGCGGCAGCAATCAGGCCAGGGAGGTGGTCGAAATCAACGCCAGCAATGGCGACATCTATCTCAACTATTGGTTGCATCCCTCCCGGTTCACCGCCATTGCAGCCTCGGGCAACATCAATCTCGCCAATCTGCGCAGCGGCAGTGTGCCTGATGCCCAGGACGTCATCCTGCTGGCGCCCTCGGCGTCGGGACGGCTGGAGGTGCTGGCGGGAGGATCGATCCTGGCCGCCAACCGAGCGACACAGATCGCGCGCTCCAGCAGTGATGCCCGCATCCCTGGGCCGTTCGATCCCGGCTTCATCGCGCAGGGGCCCGGAAACGCGGGAACGGTGCGCAGCAATGTATCCGTCGATGGGAACGCCGCCAGCCCTGACACCGCGCTGCCGTATTTCGCGTTCGGTCCCAATACCGCGCTTGGTGCGTCGTTGCCGGCTACGCCGACGGCGGTCAGCCGGTTCTATGCCGTGGCCGGCGATATCATCGGGCTGGGCAGCGGCAGCAGGCGGCAGCTCTCGCGCAATGGCCAGAATGGCGGACGTACCGTATTTGACTGGTTTGAGGCGGGCTCGGCGGTACGGCTGCGCGCCGGCCGCGATGTCATCAGCGCCGATGTCACCGCGCTCAACACCCGCGGAACCGATATCAGCGGGATCGAGGCGGGCCGGGACATCATCCGCAGCAATCTGACGGTGGCCGGCCCGGGCAATGTCGAGGTCAGCGCCGGTCGCCAGCTGCGCCAGGAAGAGGCAGGAAGCATCGTCAGCCTGGGCGGCATCGTGCAGGGCGATACGCGCCCGGGCGCAAGCCTTGCCTTGACGGCGGGCAATCAGGCCATTGATTTCGATGCACTGCGCACGCGCTACCTGGATCCGGCCAACCTCGCCGATCCCTCGCAGTCGTTGGCTGCGCAACCGGGCAAGGCGGTGAAGATCTACGACAAGGAGTTGAGGGAGTGGCTGCAGCAGCGCTTCGGTCTGGCGGTTGGTGGCGCCGAGGCCCTGGCGGCATTCGACCGGCTGCCGAAGGAACAGCAGCGCATCTTCCTGCGCCAGGTCTACTACGCCGAACTGCGTGAAGGTGGGCGCGAGTACAATGATCGGAATGGGCCACGCGTTGGTTCTTACCTGCGCGGCCGCGAGGCCATCGCCACGCTGATGCCGGACAAGGACGCTGCCGGAACGGCCATCGACCGTACCGGCGACATCCTGTTGTACGGAGGCTCCGGCGTGCGTACCGAAGCCGGCGGCAACATCGAGCTGATGGCGCCGGGCGGACAGATCGTGGTGGGTGTGCAGGGCGTGGTGCCGCCGGCCAGTGCCGGGCTGGTGACCCAGGGGCAGGGTGACATCCGGCTGTTCAGCCAGGACAGCGTGCTGCTGGGCCTGTCGCGGGTGATGACAACGTTCGGCGGTGACATCCTGGCCTGGTCGGAGCAGGGTGACATCAATGCCGGCCGTGGTTCGCAGACCACCTTGTTGTACACGCCACCGCGCCGCGTCTATGACGGCTGGGGCAATGTGCTCCTGTCGCCGCAGGCCCCGGCCAGTGGTGCAGGCATCGCAACGTTGAACCCCATTGCCGAAGTGCGGCCGGGCGATGTCGACCTGATCGCGCCGCTGGGCACCATCGATGCGGGCGAAGCTGGCATCCGCGTCTCGGGCAACATCAACCTGGCCGCGCTGCAGGTGCTCAACGCCGCCAACATCCAGGTACAGGGTGAAAGCAAGGGCCTGCCCGTGCTGGCCACGGTGAACGTCAACGCGCTGGCCTCGGCCAGTGCAGCAGCCAACAGCGCCAGCCAGGCGGCACAGGATGTGATGCGCAAGAGCCAGGATGATGCGCGGCGCAACCAGCCATCGGTGATCAGCGTGCAGATCCTCGGTTTCGGCAGCGGCACCAGCAGCATCAACCCGCCGGCGCGTGGCAATACTGCCAACGCTGGCTATGACGCCAACAGTGCCTTCCAGTTCCCGCAGGCAAGTCGCGACGAGGGCACGCAGCGCCGGTAGGCCTCTTGCAACGGTGCCGATCAACAGTCGGCACCAAGGTAGATCCACGCCATGCGTGGATGCGATCGGGCCGGAAGAACGGACAGCATCGGGCCAGCCGCCAAGGAGCGGTGGAGGCCCCAGCCAGGACGGCACGGAGGGCAGGGAACGGCCATCAGCGGTGAGGACCACCGACACAACGCCGCCGGGTGCAGGAGAGTGCCCGGCGGCAGGAGCGGCAGTAGATCCACGCAATGCGTGGATGGCTGGGCCAGCCTCAGTGCCGACCAACGGTCGGCACCCACCAGGGCAGGCCGGGCAGTAGAAGCCGCTCGGCAGTAGATCCACGCAATGCGTCGATGGCTTGGCCAGCTTCAGTGCCGACCAAGGTCGGCACCCACCAGGGCAGGCCCGGCAGTAGAAGCAGCTCGGCAGTAGATCCACGCCATGCCTGGATGCTTTGCCTGGGCAAAAGCCTAAAGCTCCAGCACCCGCCGGTAACTCAACGGCCCACGCCCATCGCGCAGGCCCAACCGCAGTTCAAGTCCCGTGGCCGGCATTACCTCGCCTTCGCTCGGCAACACGGCCCATCCCGTTCCTGGCTGCCAGGCCCGCACCTCGAACCGCTGCACGCCGTGCGCCACGGCAATGCCCTTCGACAGTTCCGGCGCCGGCAACGGATACTGGTCCGTAGCCGTACCACTGGCCCGCCACAGCGTATTGCCCTGCCGCCACCAGCGTACCCGTTGCCAGTGCAGCCCATCGCTGCCGACACTGCGGGTGATCTCCAGCGCGAAGCTCCCATCCGGGTGCCGCTCGCTCACCAGCGACGGCGGTAGCAACCGCTGCGGTTGATCGGCCGGCCGCACTGCGCCATTCATCAACGCATCGTCTGCGCGCATTTCGATATCACGCTGGAACTGCTGCAGCACGCGCAGCGCCGTCGTGGTCTCGGCATCGGCCTGGCGCAGGCGCTGATTGCTGTTGGCCACGCTGTCGAGCGCCCGCCAGCAGATCAGCGCCAGTACGCCCATGATGGTGATCGCAATCATCACCTCGATCAGGGTGAAACCGCGCACGGCGCGCGTCATTGCGCCGCCGTCCATGGCAACTGCATCCGCGCCAGCGACTGCCGGGGTGCATCTTCGGCAACCACACTCAGCTCCAGCTGCGGCTGGCCGTCGTTGCCCGTGCGCAGATGCTGAAGCACCAGGAAGCTGCTGCGCCCCTGCACACAGCGCTGCCGGGCATCCTGCGGTGCCTGTCCGCTCAGGCGCAGTTCCTGCCAGCGATCCTGCACGCACATCAGTGCCAGGCGACGGTCACGCAGCCGTGACTGATCGTCGGTCGCCACTGCCACCGAGCGCATCACCGCTGCCAGCGCAATCGAAACGATCGCCAGCGCGATCAGCATTTCGATCAGGGTGAATCCGCGCATGCTCCGCTTCACTGCACGACCTGCAACTGTCCGCTGCCATCATCACGAAGACGCAGTTTGCGGCCATCCAGCGACAACGCAAGCTCCCAGGCGATACCGATCCACTCCGGGCTCAGCTCAATGGGGCTGGTGGGCTGCACCGCGATACCCGTTGCCTGCCACTTCTGCGGTCGCAGCAGATCATCGCGTTCAATGATCACCCAACCGCTGCCTTCGCGGCGGCTGAAACGATAGCCGTTGGCGTCGGCCTGCCAACGCAGGGGACGGCCATCGATGCGCGCCTCATCGCGCGCCACCTGCAGGCGCTGCGCCAACCGCTCGGCTTCCTGTCGCAGCTGCCGGCCCGGGTCGAGCAGGCTGCCCAGGCCCAGCCCGATTCCGGCCGTGCAGATGCCGATGATCACCAGCACCACCATCAGTTCCAGCAGGGTGAAACCACGCTGCACGCGCTGCATCGACGTTGCCTCCTGTCCGTGTCGACACCTGCCAGCGTAGGCCTGCATGATGAAACAAAAGCGTCAGCCACAGCTGCTAGCGTAGGCGGACACGAACGTGGCGGTGGTGCGGAACATGGATGGCAGGCGCTGGGATCGCAATCGCATGTTGAGCCTGCTGGCGGCGACGCTGCTGCTGGCCGTGGTGGCCTATTGGAGTGTTACCCTGTCTGCCGTGGCGCCAGCGGCCGCGGCCAGCGAGGCGAGGGCCGTGGCGCCGGTACGGCCGATGTTCGATGCAGTGGCGAGCCTGCCGCTGGTACGGCTGCTGTCCCCCGGTGCAGTGCAGACCGAGGTGGTGGTGCTGGGCGTGATGGCCGGTGACCATGCGCCATTGGCCCTGCTCTCGGTGGATGGACGCCCGGCGGAAGCGTATGCGCCCGGCCAACGGCTCGGACCCTGCACGGTGCTGGCCAGCATCAGTGCCAGCGCGGTGGAACTGAACCAGGCCGGGCAATCGCGTAGCCTCCCGGTGCCCGAGCTGCCGCCGGTGCCGAGCGATGGCATCGTGCCCGCGGTACCGTAGAGCCGAGCCTACGCTCGGCTGCGCCTGCGCAGCATCGCCGATGAACGCAAAGACAGCCGAGCATGGGCTCGGCTCTACAAAGGCGCTGGCTCAGCGCGCAGGTCGCTGCGGCACCACCGAGCGCCCGAACGCATCGCCCATGCGCTGTCGTGTGCCTTCCAGGTTGTACTGCATCAGTTGGTTGCCGGGCTGCCGCATCAGGCGTTCGGCCTCCGGTAGCGCCGGTGATTTCGCCGTTCTCGATGCCGGCGCAAGTTTGCGCTGCAGGCAGTCCCAGGCCGGAATGCGCTCGCCATTGACCTGTACTTCGATGCAGGGCGCGGCGTCTTCCTGCTTCTTCGCCTCGTCGGCGCGCACCGGGGCCAACGCCAGCAGCAACGCAAGGGTGAGGGCAGCGCGCAGTTCCGCCATCAATGATTCACGCATCTCGAATCTCCCGCGGCAATCGACGTTCTGCAATGAAGACGTGTGGAGAAGGCAGGGTCCGCCTGCGTGCATTGCGCTGCCGTCAAAAGATGACAGTGCTGTCACAAAACTGTTGGCGGTTTTGACGCGACGTACACGTCCTGTTGGTAGACCCACGCGCCGCTCCATGGCCATTTCCTTCGATACGACGCGATGCCTTCGATGACTCCTGTTCCGTGCCGAGCCGTCCGCCTTCCGCTGCGCCTGCATCCACTGGTGCTGGCCCTGGCGGCGCTGCCGCTGCCGCTGTTCGCGCAGGAGGCGGCGCCTGCGCCCAGCGTGAACATCAATGAATACATCGTGCGCGGCAACACCGTGCTCGACCCGCGCCAGATCGAGCGCGCGGTGGAGCCGTTCCTCGGCCCGGGAAAGACTCTGGCCGATGTCGAGAAGGCACGCGATGCAGTCAATGCGCTGTACCAGCAGGCGGGCTACCAGTCGGTCTACGTGGAGTTGCCCGAGCAGCAGGTCAGCGGTGGCGTGGTACTGCTGAAGGTACAGCAGACACCGATCGGCCAGCTGCGGGTCGTGGGAACGAAGCACGAATCGCCCGAGCGCATCCGCGAGCGCGTGCCGGCGCTGGCGGAAGGCAAGGTGCCGGACTTCGACCAGGCGCAGAAGGAACTGACCGCGCTGAACGAAGGTGGCCGCCGCCAGGTGATACCGCTGGTACGGGAGGGCCAGGTGCCGGGCACGATGGATGTGGACCTGCAGGTCGAAGAGAAGTCGCCGTGGCGTGCCAGCGCGTCACTCAACAACGACCACAGCGCCGACACCGAGAAGCTGCGCCTGAGTGCGTCGCTGGCCTACGACAACCTGTGGAAGCGGGGGCACAGCGCCAACATCGGCGTGTACCTGGCGCCGGAAGATACAAAGCAGGCCAAGGTGTTCTCGGCCTCGTACACGATGCCGTTCGAAGGCACGCCGTGGAGCCTGGAAGCCTCCGGCTACAAGTCCGACAGCCGCGTGCTGAACGCGGGCGGGCAGGTCGGTACCGGCACCGGAACCAATGTGGTCGGCAACGGCCATTCGATCGGTCTCAAGCTCAACTATCGACTGGCCGGCAGCAGCCAGTGGTGGCGCCAGCTCAGCCTCGGCGTGGACTTCAAGGACACCGAGGAAGACACGCAGATGGGCAAGGAGAGCCTGAAGACGCCGCTGAAGTACGCGCCGATCACCCTGGGGTTTGTCGGTGTGCGCCAGGGCGAGCAGGATCAGTTGAGCTTCAACACCCAGCTGGTGGCCGGTACCCGCCGCCTGTTCGGCTATGGCAGTGACGCCACCGCCTTCGGCCAGAAGCGCTACTGGGCCGATCCGAGTTTCGTCGCCTTCAAGGCCGACGTGGCCAACACCCACACCTTCAGCAGTGACTGGCAGTGGTATGCGCGTGGCTCGCTGCAGGTAACCGATGCGCCACTGGTGTCGGCCGAGCAGTTCGCTGCTGGCGGCATGTACACCGTGCGTGGCTACCTGTCGGCCGAGGCGATCGGCGACTACGGCGGCCTGGCCAGCCTGGAATGGCGCACCCCGGCGTGGTCGCTGTGGAGCGGCACCGACCTGCGTGTCTACAGCTTTGCCGACGCGGCCTACCTGCGCCTGCGCCAGCCGCTGCCCGAGCAGCGCGACAAGTACAACCTGGCCTCGGTCGGCCTGGGCGCGCAGCTGCGCCTGGGTGAACACCTGCAACTGCGCCTGGACTACGCCTGGCCTTATGCCGATGGCCCGGTCACGCGCAAGGACGATCCGCGCCTGCATTTCAACATCAGCACCAGCTACTGACCCTTCCCTTGAACATGCGTTCTCCGGAGACCCTTCGCATGGACCGTTTGCTTTCCCGAGTGTTGTTGCTGCTGGCCGCGCTGGTTGCGCTGCCGGCCGCTGCGGCCGATGCCAATTGGTGGCAGGCCGAATGGAAGTACCGCAAGCCGATCACTGTCGACGCCGGCCCGCAGGGCGCGGGCCTGGCCGGTGACCCGGGTCGCACGCCGCTGCTGCTGCGCCTGCATACCGGCAACTTCGGCTTCGACGGCACCCAGGATGCGGGCAACGACCTGCGCTTTGTCTCGGGTGATGGCCGCACAGTGCTGGCCCACCAGATCGAACAGTTCGATCCCAAGCTGGGCCTGGCGCTGGTCTGGGTGGACGTGCCGGCGGTCAGCGCTGCGGCACCGCAGACGATCTGGATGTACTACGGCAATGAAAAGGCCCCCGCCAGCGGCAACGGCCAGCAGGTGTTCGATCCGGACTATACGCTGGTCTACCACTTCGCCGAGGCCAATGCGCCGGCACGCGACACCACCGCTTATGGCAACAATGCCGGTGCCGTGGTGCCGCCATCGGAAGGCTCGGTGATCGGCCGCGGCGTTCAGTTGGGTGCAGCCCCGCTGCCGCTGCCGGCCAGCGCATCGCTTGCGCAGGAGGCGGGCGCGCCGCTCACTGTTTCGGCCTGGATCAAGCCAGGCAGCAACAACGCGGCACAGGCGATCTACGCCCGTCGCGACGGTGCGTCCGAACTGGTGCTGGGCATCGAAAACCGGGTGCCGTTCGTGCAGCTCAATGGCCAGCGCAGCACGCCGGCGCAGCCGATTCCGGAAGGGCAGTGGGCGCATGTGGCGCTGACTGCGGAGAAGGGCGCACTGCAGTTGTACCTCAATGGCCGCGTGGTCGCCCAGCTGAGCGGCGAGCTGCCGGCGCTGACCACCGCGCCGGTGGTGGGCGCTGATGCGCCGGGCGCGGTGCAGCCGCTTGCCAATTTCGAGGGCGCACTGGATGAGCTGCGTATCTCGCGCGTGGCACGACCGGCGGCACTGCTGCTGGCCGATGCCACCGCACAGGGCGCCGACTCGCGCCTGATCAGCTACGGTGCCGACGAGCAGTCCGCCGGGCAGAGCCACTTCGCCTTCATCCTCAAGGCGATGCCGTTCGACGCCTGGGTGGTGGTCGCTATCCTCGGCCTGATGATGCTGCTGTCGTGGGCGATCATGATTGCCAAGGGGCGGCACTTCGGCCGTACCAGCAAGGCCAATGCAGTGTTCACCGAGAGCTTCGGCAAGCTGTCCGGCGTGCCGCTGCGCACCCTGTCCGACATGGACCGCCAGGGCAAGGCACCCACCGCGATGCACGACGGTTCGCTGTGGCGCATCTACCAGGTGGCCATCGATGAAATGCAGCAGCGCCACCAGCGCGATGGCAACAGCGGTTACCTCAGTGGCGCCACCATCGCCGCGATCCGCGCCTCGATGGATGCGGTGATGGTGCGCGAGCAGGAAGCGATGGCACGGCGCATGAACTGGCTGTCGACCACCATCGAAGGCGCGCCGTACGTGGGCCTGTTCGGTACCGTGATCGGCATCATGCTGGTGTTCGTGGTGGCGGCGATGGCCGGCGCGGTGGACATCAATTCGGTGGCACCGGGCATGGCCGCGGCGCTGCTGTGTACCGCAGCCGGCCTCGGCGTCGCGATTCCGGCGCTGTTCGGCTACAACTACCTGGGAGCACGTGCCGAGGCGATCGGCGCCGACATGGCGGTGTTCATCGACGAGTTCGCCGCGCGCCTGGCCGAAGAGCAGGACGGGCGCGGCCCGGCCGCGGTCCAGGGCTGAGGGGCGCGCCATGGGCCAGAAGGCGAAGTTCGGCATCAAGAAGCGCGAGAAGGGCATCAACGTGACGCCCTTCGTCGACGTGCTGCTGGTGGTGCTGGTGATCTTCATCCTGACCAGCAACGCCTCCATTCCCGGCATCGAGGTCAACCTGCCGAAGGCCAGCAACAGCGTCGCGCTGGAGAAGCCGAAGACCAAGGCGATCACCATCGACCCCAGTGGTCAGGTGTTCCTGGATGCCTATCCGGTGACGATGGCCGAGCTGGAAGACCGCCTGCGCACCGAGCGCGCGACCACGCCGGATTTCCCGGTGATCGTGCGCGGTGACGCGCAGGTGCAGTACGCCCGTGTGGTCGAGGTGCTGGACCTGCTGCGGCGGCTGGAGCTGGCACAGGTCGGCCTGGTCACCGGCAAAGCGCAGGGCTGAGGCATGACGGCCCATCAACCCCCTCGGCCGGAGCCCGGCATGCGCGGTCGCCAGTTGCTGGTGACCTTCGCGTTGGTGCTGGCCGCTTTGCTGGTGCTCGGCATCGCCGTGTGGTGGATGCTGTTCAAGGACACCGCCAGCACCCGCCGGCCGGTGGTGCAGCCGCCGATGCTGGCGCTGCCACCACCCCCGCCGCCGCCGCCACCGCCGCCGGAAAAGCCACCGGAACCGGAGACGCCGCCGGAAGAAGCGATGCCAGAGCCGGAACCTCTGGATCCACCAACGCCGGCTGAAGAGCCAACGCCAACGCCGGACAACGCCGACCCGGTGACGATGAATGCTGATGCGCAGGCCGGCGGTGACAACTTCGGCATCCAGTCCGGCAGTGGCGGCGGCTCATCCGGCGTGGGCCGTGGCGGCGCCGGCAATGCCACCTATGGGCGCTATCTCGGCTACCTGATGCAGCAGGCGATCTCGCGCGACGACAAGGTCAAGCGCCTGGCGTTCCAGCTGCAGGTGAATGTGTGGCTGTCCAACGATGGCCGCCTGGAAAAGGTCGAGCTGGTGCGCGGCAGTGGCAACGAGGAGGCCGACGCGGCCGTGCTCGATGCGCTGCGACGCATCGGCAAGGTCGACCAGGCACCGCCGCCGTCGCTCGATTTCCCCGCCCGCGTGCTGATCCAGGGCCGCCGTCCCGGGGCCTGATTCCCGACTTCCGTGATTTCCCTTCTTTGGATGAGAACCGTGATGAACGACCACGACCGCGCACGAACCGACTCCCGCTGCTCGCGGCCGGCCCGACGGGCGCTGCTGTGCTGCGCCGTGCTGCTCAGCCTGGCCGCCCCGGCCGGTGCGATGGCCGCCGAAACCACCACGGTCAAGCTGATCAAGGGCCTGATCGCCAGTGGCGCGCTGAAGCCCGAAGACGGCCAGGCATTGCTGGTGCAGGCCGAGGCTGAAGCAGCGGCCGCGTCGCGCACCGCGACCACCGTACCTTCGGCCGCCAGCGGTGGCGTGGCCCTGGAGGCCGGCGACGTGCGCGTGCCCTACGTGCCGCAGAGCGTGCGCGACGGCATCCGTGACGAAGTGCGCCAGGACGTGATGGCGCAGGCCAGGTCCGAGGGCTGGGCGGCACCGAACGAAGTGGCTGAGTGGACCAAGCGCATCAAGGTCACCGGCGACATGCGCGTGCGCAGCGAGTCGCGCTTCTTCTCCGAACGCAACAGCGACATCGTGAGCAACTGGTCGTCGATCAATTCCGGCAACGGCTTCGACACCAACACCAACACCAACCTGCAGCTGCCGCCGCTGCTGAACACCCGCCAGGACCGCCGTAACCTGTGGCGCATCCGCGCTCGCCTGGGCATCGAGGCGACCATCGGCCAGCACACCACGGCCGGCGTGCGCCTGGCCAGCGGCAGCAGCAATGGCCCGGTGTCAACCACCGAACAGCTGGGTGGTGGCCTGAGCAAGAAGGACGTGTGGCTGGACCAGGCCTGGCTGGCCTACAGCCCGGCCGATTGGGTGACGGTGCGCGGCGGCCGCTTCGGCAATCCGTTCTGGACCAGCGATACGCTGTTCTCCAACGACCTGAACTTCGATGGCCTGGCCGCCAACCTGCAGTACGACTTCGACGGCGGTGACCTTGGCCTGTTCGGCAACCTGGCGGTGGTACCGCTGGAGTACACCTCCGACAGCGCGCCCAGCCAGAGCCGGGTCAAGACCCCGAACGAGAACAAGTGGCTGTCCGGTGCACAGGTCGGCATGAACTGGCGCTTCAACGACGACAATGCGCTGCGCGCAGCACTGGGCTACTACGATTTCAAGAACATCAGCGGCCGCCTGTCCTCGCCGTGCGCGCTATATGCGGGCGCGGTGGGCTGCGATACCGACTGGTCGCGCCCAGCGTTCATGCAGAAGGGCAATACCCTGATGCTGATCCGCGACATCGCGCGCAATCCGCTGGACCCGGCCAACACGCCGACCCCGCAGTACGTCGGCCTGGCCTCGGCATTCCGCCTGGCCACGCTCAACCTGCGCTGGGATACGCAGCTGGCCCAGGGCATCGGCCTGCGCCTGGATGGCGACTACATCCGCAACCTGGCCTACGACAAGCAGGCCATGTTCAGCCGCGCCAACAACGGTATCGTCAACAACTACGGCGCCGGTGGCACCGCCGGCATCGATACGTTCCGCAGCGGCGACACCGCCTGGATGGTACAGGCCACGTTCGGTGCCACCGACCTGAAGGAGAAGGGCCAGTGGCAGGCGCTGCTGGGCTACAAGCGCATCGAGGCCGATGCGCTGCCCGATGCCTACAACGACCCGAACTTCCACCTCGGTGGCACCAACGCCCGCGGCTACTACGTGGGCGGCGCCTACGCGCTGGACGCGCGCAGCTGGATCAGCGGCAAGTGGATGGCGGCCAAGGAAGTGTCCGGTGCTCCACTGTCGATCGACGTGTTCCAGCTGGAGTTCAATTCCGGGTTCTGAGTGACGGCGTGATGTGGATCACGTAGTGCGTGGCGGGGGCGCAGTGATGCGCCCGTCTAGGGAAAGGAGACCACGCGTTGCACATAAGGAGGATTGGATGAGCCGTCGCAAGCTGTTTGAAAGTTCCGAACCGTCCAGTCGATCGCTGGGCATCGGGCCGGCCTATGTCTCGGTGGAGGGGCTGCGCCAGCACTTGGCGGAGTTCCTGCTGTATGCAGGCCGGCCGGTGGTGATCATGCGCGGGCGCAGCGAAGTGGGTTACTTCCTGCCGGCGCGCTGTTGGCGCCAGCGTGACGACGATCCGCTGGCGGCGGCCGCCGCCGGCCAGCTGTTGGACGCGGCCGGGTTCCAGGCCGAGGATATCCAGCAGGTGGAGCAGGAATTCAACGCGATGCGCCAGCGCACCGTGCTGCATTCACGGCGCTGAGCGGCCGCC
>NZ_JAZKVY010000285.1:0-2928 GCF_036624925.1 Stenotrophomonas sp. A3_2 | reverse complement strand
GGGCATGGCCCGGCGCTACCACGGGAGACCTGCCCCCCGTGGCGGGGAGGCCCCTCCCGTATTTCTTGACCGGGGTGCCTTCGGCATCGCTTAAGGTCCCCTCCCCCCGGGTCAGCGCCCGCACGGCCGGGGGGGGCGGGGGGCCGGGCGGGGGGGTTTGGGGCGGGCCCGCATCGCGGGGTGGGGCCGCGGCGGGGCTGGCCCGGCCGCTACCTGGGCTCCGCCCCGGCTACCCCCGATTCAGGCTGTTCAGGCAGAATCCCCCCATACCCTTCCAGGATCTGCCCATGCGCGTTCTGCTGCTTTCCTCCCTGCTGCTCACCGTCACCGCCTGTACCTGGGTGCCGATCGAACCGGCCGGCAAGGCGACCCGCGTACTGCCGGCAGGCCCCGTTCCCGCTGGCTGCATCGCCAAGGGCGAAGTGGTCGTCACCGTGAAGAGCAAGGTCGGCTTCTACAACCGCAACCCGCTGCGCGTGCAGGAAGAGCTGGAAACGCTGGCCCGCAACGAGGCCCCGAGCGCAGGTGCCAATGCCGTGCAGGCCGCTGCGGCCCCGGCCGATGGCAGCCAGCGCTTCGCCGCGTTCCAGTGCCCACCGCGCTGAACGCTTCACCATACGGCCAGCGCTGAATTCGTAAAGATGCGGTGAAGGCCCCCGGGGTTATAGAATAGCGCCCCCTTTTGCCTGAGCCTTGGCGCTAACCTCGATGCTCTTCAAGAATGTCTCGATCGCCGGCCTGGCACACGTCGACGCACCGCATACGCTGACCACCAAGGAAATCAACGAACGCCTGCAGCCGACGTTGGATCGCCTGGGCATCCGCACCGACGTGCTCGGCGATATCGCCGGCATCCACGCGCGCCGCCTGTGGGACAACGGCGTGCTGGCGTCCGACGCTGCCACCATGGCCGGCCGCAAGGCGCTGGAAGACGCTGGAATCGATGCGACGCAGGTGGGCCTGCTGGTCAATACCTCGGTCAGCCGCGACTACCTGGAGCCGTCCACCGCCTCCATCGTGTCGGGCAACCTTGGCGTCAGCGACGAATGCATGACCTTCGACGTCGCCAACGCCTGCCTGGCCTTCATCAACGGCATGGATATCGCCGCGCGCATGATCGAGCGCGGTGACATCGACTACGCGCTGGTGGTGGATGGCGAGACCGCCAACCTGGTGTACGAGAAGACGTTGGAGCGCATGACCGCTCCGGACGTCACCGCCGACGACTTCCGCAACGAACTGGCGGCCCTGACCACCGGTTCGGGTGCTGCCGCGATGGTGATGGCGCGCTCGGAGCTGGTGCCGGACGCGCCGCGCTACAAGGGTGGCGTCACCCGCTCGGCGACCGAGTGGAACCAGCTGTGCCTGGGCAACCTGGACCGCATGGTCACCGACACCCGCCTGCTGCTGATCGAAGGCATCAAGCTGGCACAGAAGACCTTCACCGCCGCCAAGATCGCACTCGGCTGGGCCGTGGAAGAGCTGGACCAGTTCGTGATCCACCAGGTGAGCCAGCCGCACACCGCTGCGTTCATCAAGAACTTCGGCATCGATCCGAAGAAGGTCATGACCATCTTCGGCGAGCACGGCAACATCGGCCCGGCCTCGGTGCCGATCGTGCTGAGCAAGCTCAAGCAGCTGGGCAAGCTGAAGAAGGGTGATCGCATCGCGCTTCTGGGCATTGGTTCCGGCCTGAACTGTTCGATGGCTGAAGTGGTCTGGTAAGCAGCCCGCTGCCCGACCTCCTGTAGAGCCGAGCCATGCTCGGCTCACGCGCACAGCGCGGTTCTTCCGCGGCCTGACCGGAGAGCCGCCGAGCATGGCTCGGCGCTACACCGCGCCGCGATTCTTCCAAGGTGCTCCGCATGCGCGATCTTCCCGGTTACCCCGCCCACCCGCAGCGCTTCGAAGTGCGCCCGGGCCTGTCGATGAACTATCTCGACGAAGGCCCGCGCGACGGCGAGGTAGTGGTGATGGTGCACGGCAATCCGTCGTGGAGCTATTACTGGCGCACGCTGGTGGCCGGCCTGTCGGACACCTACCGCTGCATCGTGCCGGACCATATCGGCATGGGCCTGTCGGACAAGCCTGATGACAGCCGCTACGAGTACACGCTGCAGTCGCGCGTGGACGACCTCGATGCGCTGCTCAAGCACCTGGGCATCACCGGACCGGTGACCCTAGCCGTGCACGACTGGGGCGGCATGATCGGTTTCGGCTGGGCGCTGTCGCACCACGACCAGGTCAAGCGCCTGGTGGTGCTCAACACCGCCGCGTTCCCGATGCCGGCGGCGAAGAAGATGCCGTGGCAGATCGCGCTGGGCCGTCACTGGAAGATCGGCGAGTGGATCATCCGCAGCTTCAACGCGTTCTCCTCCGGTGCCTCGTGGCTGGGCGTGGAGCGGAAGATGCCGGCCGAAGTGCGCCGCGCCTACGTGTCGCCGTACAACAGCTGGGCCAACCGCATCAGCACCATCCGTTTCATGCAGGACATCCCGCTGTCGCCGGCCGACAAGGCCTGGTCGCTGCTGGAACGCGCCGGCAAGGCGCTGCCGTCGTTCGCCGACCGTCCCGCCTTTCTCGGCTGGGGCCTGCGCGACTTCGTGTTCGACCATCATTTCCTGAAGGGCTTCCAGGCCGCGCTGCCGAAGGCCCAGGTACATGCGTTCGAGGACGCCGGGCATTACGTGCTGGAGGACAAGCACGAGGTGCTGGTGCCGGAAATCCGCGCGTTCCTGGACGCCAACCCGATCTGATCGGTGTGCCGACCAACGGTCGGCATCCACCCCTTCCTCTTCCGGTGGGTGCCGCCCGGGGGTGGGCCAACCCCGAGGGGTGTTGAGGGTGCCGGCCCGCCGCCCGCACAACCAATACGCGGCGGCCGGCGCCGGCGGCGGCGAGGCAGGGCTGTTGGCGGTGTCGTCCGGT
>NZ_JAZKVY010000284.1:0-358 GCF_036624925.1 Stenotrophomonas sp. A3_2 | reverse complement strand
AGCTGCCGGCGCGCGCCACACGGCCGACGATCTCGTGCCCCGGCATGCAGGGATAGACCGTGTTGCCCCACTCGTTCTTCACCTGATGAATGTCCGAGTGGCAAACGCCGCAGAAAAGGATGTCGATCTCGACCTCGGTGGCCTGCGGATCGTCGCAGGTGAAAGGCGTTGGCCGCAGGCGGCTATGGGCGGTGCGGGCGGCGTAGCCGATGGCGTCGGGCATGGGGTTCCTTGGCGTTGGATGCGAGCGCTTCAACGCCGCGGCGGCGCGCACGCCGCATCACCCTCCCGCGACGCCCGCGCTCTGGTGTTTTCACGCGTGCCGGGTTTCATTGGCGGCAACGTCACAGCGCAGAAC
>NZ_JAZKVY010000283.1:0-583 GCF_036624925.1 Stenotrophomonas sp. A3_2 | reverse complement strand
CTGGCAACGTATCGCTTGCTTTAAAACAATTAATAGTTGCTTGATCAAACGTCTGCAAGATGGACAATCATCCTTCCTGCAGGCGCCTTCACAAGATACCTGCGCATACTTTCAAAGATCCGGGGAAGTGGCCTCAGCGCCGTTCCCGTGTGCTGCGAAGTTTCCTTCGTAGCGAGCCGCCCATTATAGCCGGCTTTTCCGCTTCGTCAACACCTTTTTTCAAGGCCGTCTCACCGGAGTGGACGTTGTTGCCGATGCTGCTTCGTCGTTGGACCCGAAGGCCTTTCGTCGTTGCGAGCCGCCTATTATGGCAGGCCTTTCAGCTTTGTCAACAACTTGTTTGAGGAACTTGAAGCTCTTCGTGAAGTTGTTGCTGCAAGTCCAGGTCGAAACCGGGGGCCTGCAAAAAAAGGAAAACCCCGCTGCGTGAGCAGCGGGGTTTTGGGTGTAAACCCTGGCGATGACCTACTCTCGCATGGCTTGAGCCACACTACCATCGGCGCAGCTGCGTTTCACTTCCGAGTTCGGGATGGGATCGGGTGGTTCCACAGCGCTAATTTCACCAGGGAGGCGGTTGGAGCGT
>NZ_JAZKVY010000282.1:0-354 GCF_036624925.1 Stenotrophomonas sp. A3_2 | reverse complement strand
CCCGCCGCTGCCCCACCAGCGCAGGCAGCCCAAGGGCCAGCCGCGCCCCCCGATCGTCGAGCCGCTGCCGCGCCCCCGCCAACAGCGTCGGCAGATCGGTCAGGCGACCGCCCGCCGCCGTCAGCCGCAGCCGTTGCGCCTGGGTCAGCCGCGCCACCGCGTCCACGAGGCGGGCGCCCTTCTGCCCCACATCCGCCAGCAGCTCCGCCCGCGGCGGCACGGCCATCTCGGCCGCGGCCGTTGGCGTCGGCGCCCGCCGGTCGGACGCGAAGTCGATCAGCATCGTGTCCGTCTCATGCCCAACGGCGCTGATCAGCGGCAGACGGCAGGCGGCCGCCGCCCGCACCACCGCCT
>NZ_JAZKVY010000028.1:0-506 GCF_036624925.1 Stenotrophomonas sp. A3_2 | reverse complement strand
TTTCAGCGGATGCTTCTTCGCGTAAACCTTGTAGGCATGCGCGGCAGCCTCCACCGCCGCCGCATCCCCGGACAGGCCGGTGAAACCCGGCCCGAACGCGTGCGCGTAGTCCCGCATCACCGACGACGTGTCCCGCGCCGGATCCACCGTTATGAACACCGGCGCCACCCGGGCCCGCGCCGCCTCCGGCAGCCTGTCGAGTGAAGCGGCCAGATTGCCGAGCGTCGCCGGGCACACATCCGGGCAATGCGTGTAGCCGAAATAGACCACCATGAAGCGCCCGCGGAACGACGCCTCCGTCACCGCCTGCCCGGACCCGTCCTGCAGACGGAACGGCCCACCGATCGCCGGCCCACCGATCGCCGGCGCGCCGCCGCTCTCCGCGCCCCGCCCGACCAGGAACAGCGCCAGCGCAAGCGCCCCCAGCACCCCGGCCGCCACAATCCAGAACCGCTGCAGCAGCCCGGTCACTTGCCGCCCGCCCCGAGCGGCCGCACCGGCGCGGT
>NZ_JAZKVY010000281.1:0-392 GCF_036624925.1 Stenotrophomonas sp. A3_2 | reverse complement strand
TGCCGTGCAATTGGTCGGACAGTTCGTGCAGGTCGACCCCGCCGCCCAGGTAATCCTGCGCACCCGGTTTGAGGCCCCCAAGAACTGGGAAAGCCTCTATCCCTCGGCCAAGTACGTGAAGGAAGACGGCGGCATCGCCGAGCCCAGCGTGTGCGACGACGCTTACTGGGAAGTCGCGAAGCAGTGCCTGACCAAGTTCACCGAACAGATGCGTGCCAGCGAAGAGTTTGGCAACATCATGGGCATCCACTTGGACCGCGACGAGTGGTTCTTCGCCGAAGGGTCTGGCTACGACACCTCGATCGCCGCCCACGAGAAGTTCCGCACCTGGTTGCGGCAGCGCTATCGCAACGACGTGGTCACGCTTCGCGCCAGTTGGTTCGAAGGCAGCT
>NZ_JAZKVY010000280.1:0-412 GCF_036624925.1 Stenotrophomonas sp. A3_2 | reverse complement strand
TCCCTGGTGAAATTAGCGCTGTGGAACCACCCGATCCCATCCCGAACTCGGAAGTGAAACGCAGCTGCGCCGATGGTAGTGTGGCTCAAGCCATGCGAGAGTAGGTCATCGCCAGGGTTTACACCCAAAACCCCGCTGCTTACGCAGCGGGGTTTTTCTTTATAAGTGAAGGCACTGCGTTTTCCGGGTTCCTTCCGCCCCAAGGGCAAGATCGCGAGCTGGCGCTGCAAGCGCTGCTGCAACCGTCTCCCTGGTGAAATTAGCGCTGTGGCACCACCCGATCCCATCCCGAACTCGGAAGTGAAACGCAGCTGCGCCGATGGTAGTGTGGCTCAAGCCATGCGAGAGTAGGTCATCGCCAGGGTTTACACCCCAAACCCCGCTGCTTACGCAGCGGGGTTTTTCTTTGTGC
>NZ_JAZKVY010000279.1:0-351 GCF_036624925.1 Stenotrophomonas sp. A3_2 | reverse complement strand
CGCTGCGACGCGCAAGGCCGATCCCATCAAGCCCGTTACGGTGCGGTTGCCTTGGCGGCTGGCGATACATGCCGTGCTGATGATGGCTGCATTCAATTTCTTCAGCCACGGCACGCAGGATTTGTTTAAGTCGTTTCTCACGACGGAGCGCGGCCTGCCGCTCGGCCAGGCGACGCTGGTGCTGCTGTGCATGAATGTCGCCGCGATTGCTGGCGGGCTCAGCGTCGGCGCGCTTTCTCAACGCATCGGCCGGCGACGGGCCATTGTGCTGGCCTGCCTGTCGGCGCTGCCGGTTGTGCCTCTTTGGGCATTCTCCACGACGTTACCGGCCATTCTCGTGGGCGCGGTGCT
>NZ_JAZKVY010000278.1:0-14870 GCF_036624925.1 Stenotrophomonas sp. A3_2 | reverse complement strand
ACCGCCGGGGCCGCCCCCGCCGCTACCAGAACGCAAAAGCCCGGCAGAGGCCGGGCTTTCGCTGTGTCGCGTTGGAGCGGTCCGATTACTCGGCCACTTCCTCGGCCACGACCGGACGGTCGACCAGCTCGACGTAGGCCATCGGCGCGTTGTCGCCGGCGCGGAAACCGCACTTCAGCAGGCGCAGGTAGCCGCCCGGACGGTTCGCGTAGCGCGGGCCCAGGATGGTGAACAGGTTGCCCACCGCTTCGTTGTCGCGCAGGCGGGCGAAGGCCAGACGGCGGTTGGCGACGGAGTCGACCTTGGCCAGGGTGATCAGCGGCTCGGCAACGCGGCGCAGTTCCTTGGCCTTCGGCAGGGTGGTCTTGATCAGCTCGTGCTTGAACAGCGAGGCGGCCATGTTCTTGAACATCGCTTCGCGGTGGGCGCTGGTGCGGCTGAACTTACGGCCAGACTTCTGGTGACGCATGGTGATATTCCTTGGTTAATGATGAGGCTGTGCGGATCGTTGTCGCCATCCTGGCGTTGCTGCGCGGACTGCGGTTGGTCCTGGCCCTCCGTCCTGGACGGCCTGCCCGCGAACCTGCGGTTCGTCGTGGCGTGTTGTGTTGCGTTGAAGGCTCCACCGCGAACGGTGGAGCCTTCAGGCATTACCGATATCAGCCCAGCATGCCGTGGCTGGCGACGCCGGCCGGCGGCCAGTTCTCCAGCTTCATGCCGAGCGACAGGCCGCGCTGAGCCAGCACTTCCTTGATCTCGGTGAGCGACTTCTTGCCCAGGTTCGGGGTCTTCAGCAGCTCCACTTCGGTCTTCTGGATCAGATCGCCGATGTAGTAGATGCTTTCAGCCTTCAGGCAGTTGGCCGAACGCACGGTCAGCTCCAGATCGTCGATCGGGCGCAGCAGCACCGGATCCACGCCGTTGTTGGCCGGCTTGGCCGCACCGCGGTCGCGGTGGGTGAAGTCACCGAACACCGACAGCTGGTCGCTGAGGATGTCGGCGGCGGTGCGCACGGCTTCCTCGGCATCGATGGTGCCGTTGGTCTCGATATCGATGACCAGCTTGTCCAGGTCGGTACGCTGTTCGACGCGGGCCGCTTCCACGGCATAGGCGACGCGGCGGACCGGCGAGAACGAGGCATCCAGGACCAGGCGGCCGATGGCACGGGTTTCTTCGTCCGGACGACGACGCGCGGCAGCCGGCTGGTAGCCGAAACCACGTTCGATCTTCAGACGCATGTTGATCGCCGTGTCCTTGGTCAGGTGGCAGATCACATGGTCGCCGTTCAGGATCTCCACATTGTGGTCGACCTTGATGTCGGCAGCGGTGACAACGCCCGGGCCCTGCTTGGACAGGGACAGGGTGGCGCTGTCGCCGGAGTGCATACGGATGGCCACGTCCTTCAGGTTCAGCAGGACTTCGAGCACGTCCTCCTGCAGACCTTCGACCGTGGTGTACTCATGCAACACGCCGTCGATTTCGACTTCCGTGATGGCGAAGCCCGGGATGGACGACAGCAGCACGCGACGCAGGGCGTTGCCCAGCGTATGCCCGTAACCCCGCTCCAAAGGTTCGATAACGACCTTTGCACGGGTGTCGGTAAGGCGTTCGATCTGCGGACCGCGAGGACGCAGAACCTGGTTGGCGGTAACCGTCATGTTGCGGGTTCTCCTAGTGAACCCCCGGCCGTCGCCGGGGGCTCTCCAATGTGAATTACTTCGAATACAGCTCGACGATCAGCGCTTCGTTGATGTCCGCAGGCAGATCCGAACGATCCGGAACGGCCTTGAAGATGCCGGTGAACTTGCCGGAATCCACTTCAACCCACGACGGGCTCAGGTCATGCTGGGCGGCGACGGTCAGGGCTTCCTGGACGCGCAGCTGCTTGGCAGCCTTTTCAGACAGGGCGATGGCGTCGCCAGCCTTGACCTGGTACGAAGCCAGGTTGACCGACTTGCCATTCACGGTGACGCCGCGGTGCGACACCAGCTGACGAGCAGCCGGACGGGTCACGGCGAAGCCCATGCGGTAGACGACGTTGTCCAGGCGGGTTTCCAGCAGCTGCAGCAGGTTCTCGCCGGTGTTGCCCTTCTTGGTCGAGGCCTTCTTGTAGTAGTTGCGGAACTGACGCTCCAGCAGGCCGTAGATACGCTTGACCTTCTGCTTTTCACGCAGCTGGGTGGCGTAGTCGGACAGCTTGCCCTTGCGGGCAGTGGCGCCGTGCTGGCCGGGCTTCTGCTCCAGCTTGCACTTGGAGTCCAGCGCACGCGCCGGGCTCTTCAGGGACAGGTCGGCGCCTTCGCGACGGGCGAGCTTACAGGTAGGACCGATATAACGAGCCATTTCTTATCGCTCCCTTTAGACGCGACGCTTCTTCGGCGGACGGCACCCGTTGTGCGGGATGGGCGTCACGTCGATGATGTTGGTGATCTTGTAGCCGACGTTGTTCAGCGAACGCACGGCCGACTCACGGCCCGGACCCGGGCCCTTGATGCGGACTTCCAGCGACTTCACGCCGTAGTCCAGCGCAGCACGACCGGCCTTTTCAGCAGCCACCTGGGCAGCGAACGGGGTCGACTTGCGCGAACCGCGGAAGCCAGCGCCACCGGAGGTCGCCCACGACAGAGCATTGCCCTGACGGTCGGTGATGGTGACGATGGTGTTGTTGAACGAAGCGTGGACGTGGGCAACGCCGTCGGTGACGACGCGCTTGATCTTCTTCTTGGTCTTAGCAGCGGGCTTAGCCATTTCTCAGTCCCTTACTTCTTGATCGCCTTGCGCGGACCCTTGCGGGTGCGGGCGTTGGTACGGGTGCGCTGGCCACGCAGCGGGAGGCCACGACGGTGACGCAGGCCGCGGTAGCAGCCCAGGTCCATCAGGCGCTTGATCGCGATGCCGATCTCACGGCGCAGATCGCCTTCCACGATGTACTTGCCGACTTCGGCGCGCAGGCGCTCGATTTCCGGCTCCGACAGATCGCGGATCTTGGTGGTCGAAGCAACGCCTGCGACTTCGCAGACCTTCTTCGAACGGGTACGGCCGATGCCGTAAATGCTTTGCAACCCGACCCAGACGTGCTTCTGGGCTGGCAGGTTGACGCCTGCAATACGCGCCATGACGCGGTTCTCCAGCTGAGTGATGGCCGACAGCGCGCCTCGGGCACGCCAATCCGGCAGGATGGATCAAAAAAGTGAACTAGCGATACTAACAAGGTTCCGGTTTACATGGAAGCCCGTGAAACCACTGGTTTCATGAACCCGGCCTGGGGAGTGTGCCCAGGCTCCGGCGCCGGATGGGGTTGGACCCGGGGTATCCCCCGGGGCCGCCCGCGCTACTCCAGCGCGGGACCACCTCATCACACCCCCACCCGGAACCGCTGCGGGGGCCGCCCTTCGTTTGTGTGGCCGGAGTCCGCGAAGCGGAGGGACCATCACGTCAGGAAGACGAAAGTATAACAGGCCAATCAGCCGCGGGCAAAACCGCCGCGGTTGCCGCCCTTCAGGTTGGCCTTTTTCAGCAGGCTCTCGTACTGGTGGGACATCAGGTGCGCCTGCACCTGGGCAATGAAGTCCATCACCACCACCACCACGATCAGCAGCGAAGTACCGCCGAAGTAGAACGAGGCGTTCAGCTGCGTGCGCATCAGTTCCGGCAGCAGGCAGACGATCACCAGATAGGCCGAGCCGGCTGCGGTCAGGCGGGTCAGTACACCGTCGATGTAATCGGCGGTGGCCTTGCCCGGACGGATGCCCGGAATCAGCGCGCCCGACTTCTTCAGGTTGTCAGCGGTTTCCTGGGAGTTGAACACCAGCGCGGTATAGAAGAACGCGAAACCGGTGATCAGCGCAGCGAACACGATCATGTGCAGCGGCTCGCCCGGGCCCAGGGCATTGGCGACCTTCTGCAGGACCTGGCCGAAGCTGCTCTGGTTGGCCGCCTGGCCGGACCACATGGCCAGGGTGGCCGGGAAGGCCAGCAGGCTCGAGGCGAAGATTGCCGGAATGACGCCGGCCATGTTGAGCTTCAGCGGCAGGAACGAGGTCTGGTTCATGTACGCGTTGCGACCGCCCTGGCGGCGTGCGTAGTTGACCGTGATCCGGCGCTGGCCACGCTCGACGAACACCACGAAGAAGGTGAACGCGAGCACGACAATGGCGATCAGCAGCAGCTGGATGAACTGGATGTTGCCGTCGCGGTAGGCGTCGAAGGTGTGGATGATCGCACCCGGCAGGCCAGCGACGATACCGGCAAAGATGATCAGCGACACGCCGTTGCCGATGCCGCGCTCGGTGACCTGCTCACCGACCCACATCAGGAACATGGTGCCGGCGGTCAGCGCGACCACGGCGGTGAGCACGAAGCCCATGCCCGGCGCATACACGACCGGAGCGCCCGACGGCGAGACCTGGCCCTGCAGGGCCAGTGCGATCGAACCGCCCTGCACCACTGCCAGCAGCACGGCGCCGATGCGCGAATACTGGGTGATCTTGCGGCGGCCGGACTCACCTTCCTTCTGCATCGCCTTCAGGGCGGGGAAGATGTGCACGGCCAGCTGCATCACGATCGATGCCGAGATGTACGGCATCACGTTCAGCGCGAAGATGCTGAAACGGTGCAGGGCGCCGCCCGAGAACATGTTGAACATGTCCACGATGCCGCCGCCCTGCTGTTGCATCATGGCAAGCATGGCATCGGGATTGACGCCCGGCACCGGCACGTAGCAGCCGATGCGATAGACGATCAAAGCCCCGACGACGAACAGCAAACGTTGGCGAAGTTCAGTGAACTTGCCCATTCCGCCCGCGAGGTTACCGATGCCAGCTTGCGCCATGATTTTCTTACTCCGTTACGCTGCCGCCGGCAGCTTCGATCGCGGCCTTGGCACCCGCCGTGGCAGCAATACCCTTCAGGGTGAACGCCTTGGTCACTTCGCCCTTGACGACGACCTTGGCCTTCTTGGCAGTGCTCGGAACCAGCTTGGCAGCACGCAGGGCGGCGAAGTCGATCTCACCGGCCGGCAGCTTGTCCAGTGCGTACAGCAGCACTTCAGCGGTGTCCTTGGCGATCGGCGAACGGAAGCCGATCTTCGGCAGACGACGCTGCATGGGGGTCTGGCCGCCTTCGAAGCCAGCCTTGATCTTGCCGCCACCCTTGCGGGCGAACGAACCCTTGTGGCCGCGGCCGGCAGTCTTGCCCAGGCCCGAGCCGATACCGCGACCGACGCGGGTACGCTCGGTGCGGGCGCCCGGTGCCGGGCTCAGTTCATTGAGACGCAGAGTCATGGTCGATTACTCCTCAACCTGGACGAGGTACTGAACCTTGTTGATCAGGCCGCGCACCTGCGGGCTGTCCTTCAGTTCACGCACATCGTTGAGCTTGTTCAGGCCCAGCGCACGCACCGACAGGCGGTGACGCGACTGGGTGCCACGCAGGCCACGCACCAGGCGGACCTTGACAGTCTTGTTGGACTCATTAGCCATGGTTGAGTTCCTCCACCTTCTTGCCGCGCTTGGCCGCGATGCGAGCCGGCGACTGTGCAGCAGCCAGGCCCTTCACGGTGGCACGCACCAGGTTGATCGGGTTGCGCGAACCGGTGGCCTTGGCCAGCACGTTCTTCACGCCAACGGCTTCCAGCACGGCGCGCATGGCACCGCCGGCGATCACGCCGGTACCTTCCGAAGCCGGCTGCATGAACACGCGGGCTGCGCCGTGACCATCCTTGATGGTGTGCCACAGGGTGCCGTTGTTCAGGTCAACGCTGACCAGGTTCTTGCGGGCCTGTTCCATCGACTTCTGGATGGCAACCGGCACTTCGCGGGCCTTGCCATAGCCGAAACCGACCTTGCCTTCGCCGTCGCCGACGACGGTCAGGGCGGTGAAGGTGAACTGGCGGCCACCCTTGACGGTCTTGCTGACGCGGTTGACCGCGACCAGCTTTTCGATCATGCCGTCGTCGATCTTCTCTTCGCGGTTACGGTCGCGATCGCGACCCCGCTGCTGACGCTCTTCTGCCATGTTGATTCCTTGGTTGTTTGGGTATGTACGGCTCGAAGCCGCTTATGGTTGTGGCGTGACGCGTTGTTCCGGTGGGCCGCTGCAGAAGAGCGGCGCCGTCCAGCCTCACTCAGGCTGGCGAGCAGGTGGGCAGGAGGCCAATGGCCCCCTGCCCTTGTCCCTTAGAACTGCAGGCCGGCTTCGCGGGCGGCTTCTGCCAGGGCCTTGATGCGGCCGTGGTAGCGGTAGCCCGAACGATCGAAGGCAACCTTCTCGATGCCGGCGGCCTTGGCGCGCTCGGCAACGATGCGGCCAACCTTGGCAGCAGCATCGGCGTTCTTGCCGTTCTTCAGGCCTTCGATGACGTCGGCCTGGGTGGTGTTGGCAGCAGCCAGCACCTTGGAGCCGTCGGCGGTGAAGACCTGGGCGTACAGGTGCTGGCCGGTGCGCAGCACCGACAGGCGGGCGACGCCGAGCTCACGGATGTGGGCACGGGTCGACTTGGCGCGACGCAGGCGGGCGATGTTCTTGTTCATTTTGATTATTCCTTGAAAGCTGAAGGAAGAGCTTTTCCCTGAGAAGTCCGCACAGGGATGTGCGGGCTCTTGCGAGGGACTCGCGCTTATGCCTTCTTGGCTTCCTTACGGATGATGACTTCGTCGGAGTACTTCACGCCCTTGCCCTTGTACGGTTCCGGCTTGCGGAACGCACGGATCTTGGCGGCAACTTCACCGACGACCTGCTTGTCAGCGCCCTGGACCAGGATCTCGGTCTGGGTCGGGGTCGACAGCGTGATGCCTTCCGGCGCCACGAACACGACCGGGTGCGAGAAGCCCAGCGACAGGTTCAGGTCCTTGCCCTGCATGGCAGCGCGGTAACCCACGCCCACCAGCTCCAGCTTGCGCTCGAAGCCTTCGGACACGCCCTTGACCATGTTGGACAGGATCGCACGCACGGTACCGGTCAGTGCGACCAGGTCGGCGCTTTCGGTGCTCAGGGTGGCAACGCCGTTGTCGACGTTGATGGCAATACCGGCCGGCTTGGCCAGCGACAGGGTGCCCTTCGGGCCCTTGGCGGTGACGCTGTCCGACTGGACGTTCAGTTCAACCTTACCCAGGGTGATCGGCTTCTTGGCTACGCGGGACATAGTTCTACTCCTTTCGCCTTAGGCCACGAAGCACAGGACTTCGCCGCCGACGCCCAGCTGGCGCGCCTGCGCATCAGTCATGATGCCCTTGGAGGTGGAAATGATGGAGATACCCAGGCCGTTCATGACCTTCGGCAGCTCGCTCTTGCCGCGGTACTGGCGCAGGCCCGAACGCGAGAAGCGCTTCAGGGTCGCGATGACCGGCTTGCCTTCGAAATACTTCAGCACGATTTCCAGCTCGGACTTGTTGTTTTCCAGCTGGGTCACGCGCAGGTCGGCGATGTAACCCTCGTCCTTCAGGACCTGGGCGATCGCAACCTTGATCTTGGACGACGGGGCTTTCACCGTCTGCTTGCCCACCGCGGCCGCATTCTTGATGCGGACCAGCAGGTCGGCGATGGGATCAGTCATGCTCATATGAGTACCTTTGAGTGCACCGATATCCGCTTTCGCGAAAATCTGTTGTCTCCTGGAAACGGGCCAGGTCCCTTGATGCAGCGGGCCGGAAGCCCACTCCTACGACCCCGTTTGCGCAGGGCAAGACGCGGGAGTATACGCCAAAAGAGCCCGGCTTGCGCCGGGCTCCTCGGTTTTTTTGCGTCGGGAAAGCTGAATGCCTCCCCTGCCCGGTTCAGGAACCCCCGAAGGGGCTCCTGATCGCAGGGCCGGCTGGGGTTACCAGCTGGCCTTGCGCAGACCCGGCACGTCGCCACGCATGGTGGCTTCACGCAGCTTGTTACGGCCCAGGCCGAACTTGCTGTAGACGCCACGCGGACGACCCGACAGCTCGCAACGATTACGCTGGCGGCTCGGCGACGAATCGCGCGGCAGCTTGGCCAGCTTGGTTGCGGCCTCGATCTTCTCTTCGTAGGTCGCGTCCACGGAGGACACGATCTTCTTCAGAGCCGCACGCTTTTCAGCGTACTTCTTGGCCAGCTTTTCCCGCTTGATGTCGCGGTTGACCATGGAGGTCTTTGCCATTTCGGTTTCCTCGACAGATCAGTTACGGAACGGGAACTTGAACGCTGCCAGCAGCGCCTTCGCTTCCGCATCGGTCTTCGCAGTGGTGGTGATGGCGATATCCATGCCGCGGATCGCGTCGACGGCGTCGAAGTCGATTTCCGGGAAGATGATCTGTTCCTTCACACCCATGTTGAAGTTGCCGCGGCCGTCGAAGGAACGGCCGGAAACACCACGGAAGTCGCGCACGCGCGGCAGCGAGATGTTGATCAGGCGGTCCAGGAACTCGTACATCTTGTGGCGACGCAGCGTGGTCTTGCAGCCGATCGGCCAACCATCACGGATCTTGAACGACGCGACCGAGATACGCGACTTGGTGACAACCGGCTTCTGGCCGGAAATCTTGGTCATGTCCGCGACGGCGTTTTCCAGGATCTTCTTGTTGGTGGCAGCCTCGCCGACACCCATGTTCAGGGTGACCTTGACGAGCTTCGGTACTTCCATCGGATTGGTGTAGCCGAACTGCTTCATCAGCGCCGGCACCACTTCTTCCTTGTAGATCTTTTCGAGACGGGAAGTCATCTTCACATTCCTCAGGCGTCGAGCGCCTCACCGCTGGAGCGGAACACACGCAGTTTGCGTCCATCCTCCAGCACCTTGAAGCCAACGCGTTCGCCCTTGCCCGAAGCCGGGTTCAGCACGTTCACGTTGGAGATATGGATCGAAGCTTCGCGCTCGACCACGCCGCCGGCAACACCTGCCTGCGGGTTCGGCTTGGTGTGGCGCTTGACGATGTTCACGTTGGCGACGACCACACGGTCGCCGTCGACGCGGACGACTTCGCCCTGCTTGCCCTTGTCCTTGCCAGCGTTGACGACAACCTGGTCGCCCTTCTTGATACGGTTAGCCATGATTATCTCCTGTCGCTCACAGCACTTCGGGAGCGAGCGAGACGATCTTCATGAACTTCTCCGAACGAAGTTCACGGGTCACCGGCCCGAAGATACGGGTACCGATCGGCTCCTGCTTGTTGTTCAGCAGGACGGCCGCGTTGCCGTCGAAGCGGATCAGCGAACCGTCGGCGCGACGCACACCCTTGCGGGTACGCACCACGACGGCGTCATACACTTCACCCTTCTTGACCTTGCCGCGCGGAATCGCATCCTTCACGGTGACCTTGATGATGTCGCCGATGCCGGCGTAACGGCGCTTGGAACCACCCAGCACCTTGAAGCACATCACCTGCTTGGCACCCGAATTGTCCGCGACGTCAAGGTAGCTCTGCATCTGGATCATGATTCAGACTCCTTATTCAGCCGCACGCGTGATGACTTCCACCACGCGCCAGTTCTTGGTCTTGGACATCGGAGCAATCTCGGTCACGCGGACGACATCGCCTTCCTTGCAGGCGTTGTCGGCATCGTGGGCGTGCAGCTTGGTCGAGCGCTTGATGTACTTGCCGTACAGCGCGTGCTTGACCTGACGCTCAACCAGGACGGTAACCGTCTTGTCCATCTTGTTGCTGACGACACGGCCTTCGACCGTGCGCAGCGTCTTCTTTTCAGTATTGTCGCTCATAGCGGCCATCCTTACTTCGTGCTGCCGAGCAGGGTCTTGACGCGAGCAATCTCGCGACGGACCCGGCGAATGTCGTGGGTCTTCGGCAGCTGGCCGGTGACCTGCTGCATACGGACAGAGAACTGTTCCTTACGCAGGTCGATCAGGTGGGCCTTGAGTTCGTCAGCCGACTTTTCACGGAGAGTTTTGATATCCATCAGCGCACCGTACGGGTCACGAAAGTGGTGGTGACCGAGAGCTTGGCGGCGGCCAGGCGGAACGCCTCGCGAGCCACTTCCTCGGAAACACCCTCGATTTCATAGATCATGCGGCCGGGCTGGATCTGGGCCACCCAGTATTCCACGTTACCCTTACCCGAACCCATTCGGACTTCGATGGGCTTCTTGGTGATGGGCTTGTCGGGGAACACGCGGATCCACATCTTGCCGCCGCGCTTGACGTAGCGGCTGATCGAGCGGCGGGCCGCTTCGATCTGGCGCGCGGTCAGCTGACCGTGTGCGGTTGCCTTCAGGCCGTATTCGCCGAAGCTGACAGCGTTGGCGCTCCAGCTCAGGCCATCGTTACGGCCCTTGTGTACCTTGCGGTACTTGGTTCGCTTGGGTTGCAACATTGTCGTTACCTCGCTTCACGGGCCGGGCGCTGACGGTCACCACGGTCGCCGCGATCGTGACGATCGTTGCGCGACGGGGTGTCGTCCTGCTTTTCCTGGCCAACCTGGGAGAAATCGAAGACCTCGCCCTTGTAGATCCAGACCTTGATGCCGATGATGCCGTAGGTCGTCTTGGCTTCAGCGAAGCCATAGTCGATGTCGGCACGCAGGGTGTGCAGCGGCACGCGGCCTTCGCGGTACCACTCCGAACGGGCGATTTCTGCACCGTTGAGGCGGCCACCGACGTTGACCTTGATGCCCAGGGCACCCAGGCGCATCGCGTTGCCGACCGAGCGCTTCATTGCACGGCGGAACATGATGCGACGCTCCAGCTGCTGGGCGATCGACTCGGCAACGAGCTGCGCGTCCAGTTCCGGCTTGCGCACTTCGGTGACGTTGATGTGCGCCGGGACGCCCATCATCTCGCTCACTTCCTTGCGCAGCTTCTCGATGTCCTCACCGCGCTTGCCGATCACCACGCCCGGACGGGCGGTGTGGATCGTCACGCGAGCGGTCTTGGCCGGACGCTCGATCAGGATCTTGCTGATGCCGGCCTGGGCCAGCTTCTTGCGCAGCATGTCGCGCACTTTCAGGTCGGCTGCCAGGTAACCGGCGAACTCGGCCTTGTTGGCGTACCACTTGGAGTTCCAGTCCTTGGAAATGCCGAGGCGGATACCAATCGGATGAACTTTATGACCCATGGTCTTTTCCTTATCCGCTTACTTGGCGGCGCCCACAACCACAGTGATGTGGCTGGTGCGCTTGAGGATGCGGGTACCGCGGCCTTTCGCCCGCGCCATGAAACGCTTCAGGGTCGGACCTTCATCAACCATGATGGTCTGAACCTTCAGCTCGTCGACGTCGGCGCCCTGGTTGTTCTCGGCATTGGCAATAGCCGACTCCACCACCTTCTTGATCAGGTGGGCAGCCTTCTTGTCCGAGAACTTCAGCAGGTTGACCGCACGTTCGGCCGGCAGACCGCGCACCTGGTCAGCGACCAGACGAGCCTTCTGCGGGGAGATGCGCGCAGTGCGCAGGATGGCTTTCGCTTCCATTGTCATCTCTCCTTACTTGCCCGACTTCTTGTCACCACCGTGACCCTTGAAGGTCCGGGTGATGGCAAATTCGCCGAGCTTGTGGCCGACCATGTTCTCGTTGACGAGAACCGGGATGTGGTTCTTGCCGTTATGCACGGCAATGGTGATGCCTACCATGTCAGGCAGGATCATCGAACGGCGCGACCAGGTCTTGATCGGCTTCTTGCTGCCCGCAGCGGCCTCCACCTTCTTGACGAGGTGGTGATCGACGAACGGGCCCTTCTTGAGTGAACGTGCCATGGTCGATTAGCCCCTACGATCGCGGACGATGAACTGCTGAGTGCGCTTGTTATGGCGCGTCTTGTAACCCTTGGTCGGGACACCCCACGGGGTGACCGGATGCGGGTTACCCTGGCCGGCCTTGGCCTCACCACCACCGTGCGGGTGGTCAACCGGGTTCATGGCAGCACCACGAACGGTCGGGCGGACGCCGCGCCAACGCTTGGCACCGGCCTTGCCCAGCTTTTCCAGGCTGTGCTCGTCGTTGCCGACTTCGCCGATGGTGGCGCAGCACTCGACCGGCACCTTGCGCATTTCACCCGAGCGCAGGCGCAGGGTGGCGTAGATGCCTTCGCGGGCCACCAGCTGCACGGCCGCACCGGCGGCGCGGGCGATCTGAGCGCCCTTGCCGGGCTTCAGTTCGATGCAGTGGATGGTGGTACCGACCGGGATGTTGCGCAGCGGCAGGGTGTTGCCAGCCTTGATCGGGGCATCCGAACCAGCGATCACCTGATCACCGGCCTTCAGGCCCTTCGGGGCGATGATGTAGCGGCGCTCACCGTCGACGTAGCACAGCAGGGCGATGTGGGCGGTGCGGTTCGGATCGTATTCGATGCGTTCCACGCGCGCCGGGATGCCCAGCTTGTTGCGCTTGAAGTCGATGATGCGGTAGTGCTGCTTGGCACCACCACCGACGTGACGCACGGTGATGCGGCCATGGTGGTTACGACCACCCGAGCGGCTCTGCGACTCGACCAGGGCAGCGTGCGGAGCACCCTTGTGCAGGTCGGGAGTGACCACGCGCACGGCCGAACGGCGGCCGGGGGAAGTGGGCTTGAATTTCATCAATGGCATGGGATGTACCTCAGGCCTTGGCCGTTACATCGATCGACTGGCCATCGGCCAGGCGAACGTACGCCTTGCGCCAATCGCCGCGGCGGCCAGCACGGTTACGGAAGGACTTGTTCTTGCCCTTGACGTTGACCACGTTGACAGCTTCGACCTTGACGTCGAACAGCTGCTCAACCGCGGCCTTTACATCGGCCTTGGTGGCTTCGTTCGAAACTTCGAAGACATACTGGTTGGAGAGTTCCTGCAGGCGCGCGGTCTTTTCGGAGACACGCGGGGCACGCAGCACGCTGAAGATTTTTTCGTTGCTGTTCATGCCAGCCACTCCTCGACCTTCTTGACCGCGTCAGCGGTGATGACGACCGTGTCGGCACCCACCAGCGAGACCGGATCCAGGCCCTGGACGTCACGCACCTGCACGTACGGCAGATTGCGGGCGGACAGGTACAGGTGCTCGGACGCTTCTTCGGTGACGATCAGCGGGCGCTTGCCCACTTCCAGGCCGGCCAGCTTGGCGACCAGACCCTTCGTGTTGGTCACTTCGACGTCGAAGGACTCCACGATGGTCAGACGGCCCTGACGGTTCAGCTCGGACAGGATCGCGCACATGGCGGCACGGTACTGCTTACGATTGACCTTCTGCTCGAAGCTGCGCGGCTTGGCCGCGAAGGTGACACCGCCGCCGACGAAGATCGGAGCCGTCAGTGCGCCATGACGCGCGCCGCCGCCCTTCTGCTTCTTCGACTTCTTGGTGGTACCAGCCACTTCGGAGCGAGTCTTCTGTGCCTTGGTGCCGGCGCGACCGGCGTTGCGGTAAGCAACGACGACCTGGTGGACCAGATCTTCGCTGAAATCGCGACCGAACACGGCTTCGGAGACCGAGACCTTGTTGTTGCTACCCGTGATAACGAGTTCCATCGTCATCTCTCCTTATGCCTTGCTCGCCGGACGGACGATCACATCGCCACCGGCCGCGCCCGGAACGGCGCCGCGAACGGCGATCAGACCGCGCTCGACGTCGACCTTGACCACTTCCAGGTTCTGGGTGCTCTGCTGCACCGCGCCCATGTGGCCCGACATCTTCTTGCCCGGGAAAACGCGACCCGGGGTCTGGCGCTGACCCAGCGAACCCGGCGCGCGATGCGACAGCGAGTTACCGTGGGTTGCATCGCCCATACGGAAGTTGTGGCGCTTGATGGTGCCCTGGAAGCCCTTACCCTTGGTGACACCCTGGACGTCGACGATCTGGCCGACTTCGAAGATGTCCGCCTTGACTTCGCCGCCAACGGCGAAATCGCCGAGCTGCGCGTCTTCAACGCGGAATTCCCACAGGCCACGACCCGCTTCCACCTTCGCCTTGGCGAAGTGGCCGGCTTCCGGCTTGTTGACCAGGGCAGCGCGACGCGCGCCGACGGTCACCTGCACGGCGCTGTAGCCGTCGGTTTCGACGGTCTTGATCTGCGCGATGCGGTTCGGGGTTGCTTCGATCAGGGTCACCGGGATGGAGCGGCCATCTTCAGTGAACACGCGGCTCATGCCGGCCTTGCGGCCCACGAAGCCCAACGAATACTTCTTCGTCATGGTCGTAGTCCTCAGGTCAGCTTGATCTGAACGTCGACGCCGGCAGCCAGTTCGAGCTTCATCAGCGCGTCCACGGTCTTGTCATTCGGGTCAACGATATCGAGCACGCGCTTGTGCGTGCGGGTCTCGTACTGGTCACGCGCGTCCTTGTCGACGTGCGGGGAGACGAGAACGGTGTAGCGCTCGATCTTGGTCGGCAGCGGGATCGGGCCACGCACTTGCGCGCCGGTCCGCTTTGCCGTTTCAACGATCTCGCTGGCCGAACGGTCGATCAGACGATGATCGAACGCTTTCAGCCGGATCCGGATCTTTTGGTCCGCCATGGCGGTAGGTTCCTTCGTTAAAAGAGCGACAGACAAAGCCTCTGGGTTGCTTTGCCCCATGAAATTCCTGAATACGGACGGCCCACACTCCTGCAGGCCGACAAGGTCACTCCATAGACCTCAAAAACGTAGGCAGACCAGTTTCCCGGCCTGCCCAGACGTAGAAGCATAATGGCACACAAGGCAGCTGTCAACAGTCGCCTGTTGACGCCGCCTGAATGGCATTGACCCTTCCTGGTCCGGGGAACACAAGGCACATCCTGTGCCTGCTTTCCCATTTGATACGCCCCGATGCCCTACCCAGGCAACATCGGGGCGCAGATACTACCAGATTACTCGATGATCTTCGAGACCACGCCGGCGCCGACGGTGCGGCCGCCTTCGCGGATGGCGAAGCGCAGGCCTTCGTCCATCGCCACCGGGTTGATCAGGGTGACGACCATCTTGACGTTGTCACCCGGCATCACCATTTC
>NZ_JAZKVY010000277.1:0-94928 GCF_036624925.1 Stenotrophomonas sp. A3_2 | reverse complement strand
AGTGCCGGCCGCTGGCCGGCAACCTCATGATGCTGCGGATGTCATCGGGAATGCCGGCCAGCGGCCGGCACTACCGATGCTTCAGTGCCGACCAACGGTCGGCACCTACCGATGCTTCAATGCCGGCCAGCGGCCGGCACTACCAGATGCGGTCAATGCGACCGTTTCAGTGCCGACCAACGGTCGGCACCCACCGGAATGCCGGTTTGGTAGGTGCCGACCGTTGGTCGGCACTACCGGTCAATGCGAGCGCTGCACCGCGTAGCGGGCCAGGCCACGCAGGGCGGCCACGGCATCGTTGTCGCCCAGGCCATCGAGCGCGCGCTCGGCGGCTTCGGCATATTCCTCGGCACGCGCGCGGCTGTACTCCAGGCCGCCGGTGGCACGGATCGCGGCCAGCACTTCCGGCATCGCCGAGGCGTCGCCGTCCTGCACGATGGTGCGCAGGCGTTCGCGGGTAGCGTCGTCGGAGTGGGCCATCGCGTGGATCAGCGGCAACGTGGCCTTGCCCTCGGCGAGGTCGTCGCCCAGGTTCTTGCCCAGCTCCTCGGCGTTGGCCGAGTAGTCCAGCACGTCGTCGGCGATCTGGAATGCGTAGCCCAGGTGCATGCCGTAGTCGAACAGGGCCTGCTGGGTCGCCTCATCCACGCCGCTGGCCAGCGCGCCCAGGCGGGTGCCGGCGGCGAACAGCACCGCGGTCTTGCGCTCGATCACGCGCAGGTAGGCGGCTTCGTCGGTATCGGGGTTGTGCACGTGCAGCAGCTGCAACACCTCACCCTCAGCGATGCGGTTGGTGGCATCGGCCAGGATCTGCATCACCGACATGCGCTCCAGCTCGACCATCAGCTGGAAGCTGCGCGAGTACAGGAAGTCGCCGACCAGCACGCTCGGCGCGTTGCCCCACAGCGCGTTGGCGGTGCTGCGGCCGCGGCGCAGGCTGGATTCGTCCACCACGTCATCGTGCAGCAGGGTGGAGGTGTGGATGAACTCGATGATCGCCGCCAGCTGGTGGTGTTCTGGGCCGGCCTGGCCCACCGCGTGGCCGGCCAGCATCACCAGCATCGGGCGCAGGCGTTTGCCGCCGGCGGAAATGATGTGGTCGGCGATCTGGTTGATCAGCACGACGTCCGAAGACAGCCGGCGCCGGATCAGGGCGTCGACGGCGGCCATGTCGGCCGCGGCAAGCGACTGGATCTGGGGCAGGCCCAGGGCGGGACGGGTGTCTTCGGTGATGGTCATGCGATCAGGCTTTCAGGCTCACCACTGATTATAGGCGCTGGCCGTGAATTCGGGCGCAAACCGGTCCGCGCGGCAATTCCAGCCCGGCCTGCGCGGCCCTCCGCGTGAATACGTATGCAGGTTGCGCCATGCCCGGGAGGCCACCGCTAAGCTTGCCGGATCAGGATTTCGGCCCGCTGCTGGCGGGTCCCGCATGCCCGGAGGGGGGCTGTCGATGTCGCACTATCCATGGTGGCGCGGAGCCGTCATCTACCAGATCTACCCGCGCAGTTACCTTGATGCCAACGGCGATGGCGTGGGCGATCTGCCCGGCATCATCCAGCGCCTGGACCACATTGCCGCGCTGGGCGTGGATGCGATCTGGATCTCGCCGTTCTTCAGGTCGCCGATGGCCGACTTCGGCTACGACATCGCCGACTACCGCGACGTCGATCCGCTGTTCGGCAGCCTGGACGACTTCGACCGCCTGCTGGCCAAGGCCCACGGCCTGGGCCTGAAGGTGATGATCGACCAAGTGCTGAGCCACACTTCGATCGAGCACGCCTGGTTCCGCGAGAGCCGCCAGGACCGCAGCAATCCGAAGGCCGACTGGTACGTCTGGGCCGACCCGCGCGAGGATGGCACGCCGCCGAACAACTGGCTGTCGCTGTTCGGCGGCTGTGCCTGGCAGTGGGAGCCACGGCGCGAGCAGTACTACCTGCACAACTTCCTGGTCGACCAGCCGGACCTGAACTTCCACAACCCGGACGTGCAGCAGGCCACCCTGGACAACGTGCGCTTCTGGCTGGACCGCGGCGTGGATGGCTTCCGCCTGGATGCGATCAACTTCTGCTTCCACGACGCACAGCTGCGTGACAACCCGGCCAAGCCCGCCGACAAGCGGGTGGGGCGCGGCTTCAGCCCGGACAATCCGTACGCCTACCAGTACCACTACTACAACAACACCCAGCCGGAGAACCTGCCCTTCCTGGAGCGCCTGCGCGCGCTGCTGGACGAGTACCCGGGCGCGGTGAGCCTGGGCGAGATCTCCTCGGAGGACTCGCTGGCCACCACCGCCGAGTACACCCGGGACGGCCGCCTGCACATGGGCTACAGCTTCGAGCTGCTGGTGGACGACTACAGCGCGGCCTACATCCGCGATACGGTCTCGCGGCTGGAAGCGGCGATGACCGAAGGCTGGCCGTGCTGGGCGGTGTCCAATCACGACGTGGAGCGTGCGGTCAGCCGCTGGGGCGGTCACCCGGCCGATCCGCGCCTGGCGCGGATGCTGGTGGCGATGCTGTGCTCGCTGCGCGGCTCGGTCTGCCTGTACCAGGGCGAGGAGCTGGGCCTGGCCGAGGCCGAGGTACCGTTCGAGGCCCTGCAGGACCCGTATGGCATCACCTTCTGGCCGAATTTCAAGGGCCGTGACGGCTGCCGCACCCCGCTGCCGTGGACCGATGCGCCGTTAGCGGGTTTCACCACCGGGCAGCCCTGGCTGCCGATCCCGGCCGAGCACCGCGCGGCGGCGGTGGCCGTGCAGGAGCGCGACCCGCATTCGGTGCTGGCGGCGTTCCGCGCGTTCCTGGCCTGGCGGCATACCCAGCCGGCCCTCCTGCACGGCAGCATCAGATTCCTTGAAAGCGCCGAGCCTGTGCTGCTGTTCGAGCGTATGCTTGCAGATGAAACCCTCCTGCTGGCCTTCAACCTGTCGGCCGAGGCGGTGACCCATCCGCTGCCGCCGGGGAACTGGCAGCAGGTGGCGGTACCGGGCCCGGATGCGGGCACGGTGCAGGGCAACGAACTCCAGCTGCCGCCGCGCGCGGTGTATTGCGCCCGACGCAGCTGACCGTTTTCTCCGGTGGCGGTACTTGCGGGGACGGGGCCGAAGCGCCCCGTCCCTTTTTTGTGGGTGGAGTTCCAGAGAACGGCATCCACGCATGGCGTGGATCTACGGGTTGGAGCGTCGCTGCATGGGCCTTGCCGATCCGCTGCCGGCATTCGCGCAGAAGAAAACCCGCTGCCTGCGCAGCGGGTTTCCGGTCCTGCTCCCTTTGTGTTGCCGGCCAGCGGCCGACGCTACCGGGTTCGGGGTGCCAGCCAGCGGCCGGCACGACCCGGCCGTGATCAGAACTTGTAGTTCACGCCCAGCATGTAGGTGCGGCCCCATTCGATGTACTCCAGCGGGCGGTCCTTGCTGCCGGCGTAGGTGCGGTACGGCTCGTTGGTCAGGTTGCTGCCCTGCAGCAGCAGGGTCAGGCCACGCAGGGCGCTGCTGTCGCTGAAGGTGTAGCTGACCTGCGCATCGGTCACGTTTTCGCCGACGACATAGCGCAGGCTGCGGTTGCCGTTGAAGTTGCCGATCTCACCGATGAAGTCCGATCGGCGGCGCTGGCTGACGCGTGCTTCAAAACCGCTGCGCTCGTAATAGGCAGTGAAGTTGTACACGCGCTTGGACAGGCCCGGCAGGCTGATCGGGTCACTGCCCACGCTGGAGGCGCTCTCCGGATCCAGGATGGTGATGTCGCTCTTGTTGAAGGTCGCGCTGGCCTGCACGCCGAAGCCACGCAGGCTGTCGGTCAGCATCTCCAGCGGGAACGAGGCGGTCAGCTCCAGGCCCTTCAGCGTGCCGCCCTTGCCGTTCTGCGGCGCGGAGAATGTGCCGGTTGTCAGCACCGGTGCGGTCATGCCCGGCGGCGGCACGTAGCTGCCCAGCAGCGCGGTGAAGTCGTAGTTATCGACCGACTGGGTGTAGACGTAGCTCTTCAGGTCCTTGTAGAAGATCGCGGCGGCCACGTAGGCCTTCTCGCCGAAGTACTTCTCATAGGACAGGTCCAGCGCGGTGGCACGCCATGGGTCCAGCAGCGGATTGCCGCCGCTGCCGCCGGGGCGGCCGGTGCCGGTGTCCACGCCGAACTCCAGGCCGGCGCGCATCTGGTCCACACGTGGGCGTGCGACCTGCTTGGCGACGGCGAAGCGCAGCGTCTGCTGGTGCGGGAACAGGAAGGCCAGGTTCAGGCTCGGCAGCCAATCGTTGTAGGTGCGGCCGTTCGAGTATGGCTGCACGTTGTTGCCGGCCGACTGCGAGCTGTCCCAGTAGCGCGAATCCGAGCTCTGGTCGGTGTGCTGCATCTGCACGCCGATGTTGCCGCGCACGCCGACGTCGCCGATGTCGGCGTTGATGTTCAGGCGCGCCCAGGCGGTGGTGATCTTCTCCTGCACCGTCCACGACTTGGGAATCAGGTAGTCCAGGTTGTCGACCGGGTTGAAGGTCATGTAGCGGCCGACCGCGGCCGGGACGTTCCAGGCCGGGATGGTGCCGAGGCCGGCGAAGCCGAGGTTGACCGGGCGATACTGCAGGTCCGAGGCGATGTTGGCATCGCCCTGCGCACCCAGCAGGATGTTGCCTTCGGACTGGGTCTTCACCTTGCGGCGGTCGGCGTAGTTCACGCCGATGTCGATGTCCGGCGCCCACGACGCGATGGCATCGGGCAGCGCGATGGTGGCGGCCAGCTTGCCACCCTTCAGGCGGTCTTCCACCTGCGGCACCTTGCCGTAGCCGGAGCCGTAGATGGTGTTGGTCAGGAACAGCGCATCGGGATTGGAGTAGTTCAGGCCCGGGCTGATCTGCGAGAAGCCGTTCTGGCGGATCGACACGCCGACCGTATCCAGCTGTGGCATCGGGGTCAGCTGCAGGTTGTTTTCCAGGTTCAGCTCATCGCGCGTGGCCTTGGAGTAGTTCAGGTCGGCGACCAGCTTGACGCCGCTGAAGTTGAACTCGTTGTTCCAGCCGAACGCATCGATCTTGTCCTTGCGCTTGTTGTACATGCCGCGAACCAGCGGGTACACGCCGCTGGCGGTGCCGCCGGTGAACGAACCATTGGGGTTGACCTGCGGGTTGCTGACCAGCAGGCCCGGGGTGTAGTTGCCGTTGTAGTTGCTGAGGTTCAGCTCGAACTGGTTGGCGGTGTCGATCTGCTCGGCTTCGGTGTGGAATGCATCGAAGGTGCTGGTCCAGCTGTTGTTCGGCCGGAACTGGATCGTCGCCATCACGCCGTCGCGCTTGTTGTTGCCGGTGCGGCGCAGCGCCTTGATGCCATCGGAGAAGTAGGTGCCGACGCCCACGCCCGGACGGTCGCCCTTGTCGGTGTGCTCGGTGGTCCACGGCTCGTACAGGCCGACCTGGTTCTCCTGGATCGGCATGTCGCTGTGCGCGTAGCCGATGGCGATGCCCAGGGTCTTGTCCAGGAACTGGTCGATGTAGCTGGCGCTGAAGCGGTTGCCGTATGGATCGACGTTGGCGGCGCGGCCCAGCGAACTCTTCTGGTAGCGGCCACTGACCGCGATCACGCGCTCGCCGAAGCTGAGCGGGCGCGCGGTCTGCATGTCGATGGTGCCCGACAGGCCCTGGCCGACCAGCGCCGCGTCCGGGGTCTTGTACACCGTCACGCCGTTGACCAGCTCGGACGGGTACTGGTCGAACTCGACGCCGCGGTTGTCGCCGGTGCTGACCACTTCGCGGCCGTTGAGCAGGGTGGTGGCGAAGTCCGGCGACAGGCCGCGCACGCTGATCACCTGCGCACGGCCCGCCACGCGCTGCGCGGCCAGGCCGGGCAGGCGCGAGATGGACTCGGCGATGCTGACGTCGGGCAGCTTGCCGATGTCTTCGGCGGAGATCGCTTCGACCACCGAGGTGGCGTCCTGCTTGACCGCGATCGCGCTCTCGATGCCGCGGCGGATGCCGGTGACCTGCACCGTATCGAGGTTGGTGGCGGCGGTGCCGGCCGGCGTGGTGGTGCTCTGCGTGGACTGTGCCGACGCCAGCGTCGGCGCCAGGACAACGGCCATCGCGATGCTCAGCGCGCTGCGCTTGTGGTTCAACATTTTCCCCTCCCAGGCAATGTTGCAGATCGATTTGTGAGCGTTCCGGCGGGGCCGTGAACGTGCGACGCGGTGGCCGCTGTCGTCGCCGCTATGGTAGGCAGCGTGTTCTTCGCGGGAATCACCCTGCATACGTATTCAATGGCGTTTGCAGGGATGTAATCGCTTTCAAGTATCTCGTTCTGTAGAGCCGAGCCCATGCTCGGCTGCATTTCGGTGCTACGCACCGCCGCCCGAGCGTGGGCTCGGGCGCTACGGGGGCGCAGGCAGGAAAACATTCAGCGGACCGGCGTGAAGCGAATGGCCTGGCCACCGCCCGGTGCCAGCACCAGCGTCAGTGCATCGGCGCTGGTCACTTCGCGGGTTTCGCGTGCGAACGCGAATGGATTGCTGCGGAAATCCGCGCCCTCGCCATCGCGATAGATCTCGGCGCGATAGCGCACGCCCGGCTCAAGGAAGCCCAGCGATACCGGCAGCATGCGGCCGTGCTCATCGGTGATGCTGCCGAGGAACCAGTCGCGGCTGTTGCGGTCGCGGCGCACGATCGTCACGTAGTCGCCCACTTCACCATCGAGCACGCGGCTCTGCTCCCAGTCCACCGCCACGTCCTCGATGAAACGGAACGCCTCGCGATGCTGCAGGTAGTGTTCGGGCAGGTCGGCGGCCATCTGGATCGGGCTGTACAGCACCACGTACAGCGCCAGTTGGCGCGCCAACGTACTGGGGATGGCCTGGCCGTGGCGGCCCTTCAGGCTGAGGATGCCGGGGGTGTAATCCATCGGCCCGGCCAGCATGCGGGTGAACACCAGGTTGACCTCGTGCTCCGGCGGGTTCGGCGGCTGGCCCCAGGCGTTGTACTCCATGCCGCGTGCGCCTTCGCGCGAGATCCAGTTGGGGTAGGTGCGGCGCAGGCCGGTGTCCTTGATCGGCTCATGCGGGTTCACCGACAGGTGCCGGCGCGCGGCTTCCTGCACCACCTTCAGATGGTGGCGGGCCATGAACTGCCCGTCGTGCCACTCGCGCCACAGCGGTCCCCCTGCCGGATTGCGACGATCGACCTGGCCGTCGTCGCACACATAGCCGGTCTTGAACTGGTCCACGCCCAGCCTTGCATACAGGTCCAGCGCGGCACCCAACTGGTCCTCGTAGTGCTCGATGGCGCAGCCGGTTTCATGGTGGCCGATCAGGTGTACGCCCTTCTTCAGGCCATATGCCGACAGCGCTTCAATGTCGAAATCGGGCGTGGCCCGGGTGAAATCGAAGTCATAACCATTGCCCACCCACATGCCGTCCCAGCCCGGGTTCCAACCCTCCACCAGCACGCCACGGAAGCCGTGCGCAGCGGCAAAGTCGATCACCTTCTTCGTCTTGGCGGTGGTGGCCGCGTGCTTCGGCCCGGTCGCCCAGCTCTCGTTGTCCAGGTGCATCGACCACCACACGCCCAGATACTTGGCTGGCTTCACCCAGCTCACATCGCCCAGCGCGTTGGGTTCGTTGAGGTTGAGGATCAGGTCCGATTCGACCAGGCCACCGGCGCGGTCGGCGATCTGCAGCGTGCGCCACGGCGTGGCGAAGGGCAGGGCGCGGCGTACCTTCCAGCCTTCGGCCGAGGGCGAGAGCTGCGCGCGCAGGCGCTGCCCCTCGGTGCGCCGCAGCCACATGCCGGCATAGTCCACCAGCGCCGCCTCGTGGATCGCCAGATGCAGGCCATCGCGGCTGCGCAGGGTCATCGGCGTATGCACCAGCGGTACTTCGCGTAGCGGCGTGCGCTGGTAGAGGTATTCGTAGTGGATCGGTTCGCCGGCGGGGATCCACCAAGCGGTGGATTCAGGCGCGATGGCAAACTCGGTCAGCTCGTCATCGATGATCGCTTCGCGCAGGTTCGGCTGTTCAGGGAACACATAGCGGAAGCCGAGACCATCGTCGTAGACGCGGAACACCACATCCAGCCGGCGCTTGCTGCCGGTGGTTTCGGCCAGCTGCACGGTCAGCTCGTTGAAGTGGTTGCGGGTGAGCCGGCGCTCGCCCCACGGCTGCTCCCAGCTGTCGTCGACGCTGCGCTGCTGCTGGCCAAGCAGGGCGAAATCGCGGTCCAGGCGGCCGTCGCGCAGGGCAAAGCCAAGCTTCGAATCCTCCACCACGGGTTCGCCGAAACGCTCGACGCGGTAGCGCGCGGTGCCGCCGTCCAGCACCAGGCTGACCTTCAGCACCTTGCCCGGCGATTCGACGCTGGCCACCTGGGGCGTGGCGTGTACCAGCGTGGCCCATCCCATCAGGGCCAGGCCGAGCATGTGCGCGAATAGCGCGCGTACAGCAGTGGATGACATCGGCAATTCCCCTCCCAAGGCGCCGTTGGCAGACCCGGACCATAAGCCAGCGCGGCGGGCGCGCTACCGCGTGACGCCATGAATACGTATGCAACTGGACGCAGTCGACAGCCCCGCGTCTACCATGGGGCCCAGGCACCTTGAGGGAGGGGCCGCGCCCGCCCGCCTGCAACGACGGTGCGGACCTACAACGCGTGCAGAGAGGGAGGGAGGCCGACGGGCGCAAGCCGGTCCGCCGCTTCGATGCTGAAGATCATTTGCCTGACCGCTGCCCTGGGGGCAGCGCTGGGGACGACCGCGCAGGCGGCCGACCTGCAATTCGACGGCCGCCATGCGCGCGCCGAAGCCGCTGCCAATGGCAGCTTCGTGCTGCATGCGCCGAAGGGCGCAGTGCAGATCGCAGCCGCACCGATGCGCAGCCAGACCGGCAGCGTGATGTTCGATGCACTGTTCGCGCTGGCCCAGCAGGAGATGGACCAGGACCGTGTGGACGCGATTCGCGATCCCGCGTTCGACGAAGGCCGGCCGGTGCCGTGCGAGTGCTTCCAGACCGGCGCGCGCTGGCCCTATGTGTGGACCCGCGATGTCAGCTTCGCCGCCGATCTGGCACTGGCACGTCTGGACCCGCAGCGCACCCGGCAGTCGCTGCAGTTCAAGCTGTCGGCAGCCCGTGACGGGCGTACGCCCGGCCTGTTCGTGGCGCAGGACACCGGGTCCGGCGGCAGCTGGCCGATCAGCAGCGACCGCGTGGTGTGGTTCCTGGCGGCACGCCACCTGCTGGAGGACCGAGCGTTTGCCGATCAGGTCTGGCAGGCGCTGCAGGGCACGCTGGCGCAGGACCGCGCGATGGTGTTCGACGCGCAGGTGGGCCTGTACCGCGGCGAGACCTCGTTCCTGGACTGGCGCGAGCAGACCTATCCGGACTGGACCCGCGAGGACGTGCGCTTCATCGGTGATTCCTACGCACTGTCCACCAACGTGCTGCACTACCAGGCACTGCGCCTGGCCGAACGCCTGGCCGGGCAGCACGGCGATGCCCGCGCGGCTGAGTACAAGGCGTGGGCCGATGCGTTGGCGCAGCAGATCGATACGCGCTTCTGGCGCGAAGACATCGGCCAGTACATGAGTTACATCGGTGAAGCCGCGCACCCGGTGCCGTACGCCAAGGTGGATCTGCTCGGCCTTTCGCTGGGCATCCTGGCCGGGGTGCTGCCGCCGGAGCGCGCGCGGCGTGCGCTGGCGGCGTATCCGATGGGCCCGGCCGGCAGCCCGGTGGTGTGGCCGCAGGAGGCGCAGCAGCCGATCTACCACAATCGCGCGATCTGGCCGTTCGTCAGTGCGTACTCGCTGCGCGCGGCGCGGCAGCTGGATGATGCGCCGCGCATCGCCGCCGAAATCCGCTCGTTGATGCAGGGCGCCGCGCTGGCCGGCTCCAACATGGAAAACTACGAGCTGGTCAGCCAGGCCGTGCATGTCGAGGAAGGCGCACTGAGCGGCCCGGTGGTCAATTCCGAACGCCAGCTGTGGTCGGTGGCCGGCTATCTGTCGATGGTGGTCGAAGGCGTATTCGGCGTGCAGGACGATGGCCGCGTGCAGCCCAAGCTGCCGGCCGTACTGGTGCCCGAACTGTTCGGCAAGCAACGCCGCATCTCCCTGGAGGCCAACGGCAAGCGTTATGTGCTGGAGCGGCCGAAGCAGCTGGCCGATGGATTGCTGGTAGCGGGCAAGGTGAAGATGCGTGGTGCCACCACCACCGTGCAGCTGGTCCCCACAGCAGCGGCGCCGCGCAGCGTAGCAATGACGGCCGACGCCAATGCGCGCGCACCGGCCACGCCGGCCGCACCGCAGGCGCGGCGCAAGGGCAGGGGCTGGAACGTCGAGGTCGCTGCCGGCCAGGTGCTGTGGCAGGACGGTCGCGCGCTCACCGCCAGCAACGGCCAGGCGCACATCAGTGACGATGGCCTGCAGCATTGCCTCAGCCTGACCCGGCGCGACAACGCATTGGAATCGCTGCACAGCCCGACGGTCTGCGTCGGTCCGCAGCAGGTGCTGAAGGGCGAGGATCGCTGGCAGTTCACCTCGGCCAAGGCCGGGCAGGTGCGTCTTCGCCTGCAGTACCGCAACCCGAACGGGCCGATCAACACCGGCGTCACCGCTGCGGTGAAGCAGCTGGTGCTGCAGTGCCCGGGCCAGCCGTTGCAGCGGCACACGGTTACGCTGCCGCACAGCGTGGCGGTGCAGGACTCGACTTCGGCAACGTTCGTTGTGGCCAAGGGGCAGTGCACCGTCGCGCTCGAAGAAGGCTTCAACATGAGCGCGCTTGAACATTTCGCGCACTACACCGGGGGCAAGGGTGGCCGCGAAGGCGTGCTCAACCAGGCCCAGGTGCAGGCGCTGACGGTGGCGCCGGTGGCGATGGAAGAGGGTGCACGATGAATCGCACGGCAAAACCGCAGCTGTCGTTCTGGCAGATCTGGAACATGTGTTTCGGCTTCCTCGGCATCCAGTTCGGATTCGCCCTGCAGAACGCCAATGCCAGCCGCATCTTCGAGACGCTGGGCGCGGATATCGACGCGGTACCAGGGCTGTGGATTGCCGCGCCGCTGACCGGCCTGCTGGTGCAGCCGGTAATCGGCTACCTGTCCGACCGCACCTGGACGCGCTGGGGGCGCCGTCGTCCGTACTTCATGATCGGTGCGGTGTTGACCACGCTGGCGCTGCTGGTGATGCCGAACTCGCCGACGCTGTGGATCGCGGCCGGCACGCTGTGGGTACTGGATGCCTCGATCAACGTATCGATGGAGCCGTTCCGTGCCTTCGTCGGTGACCAGCTGGCGCCACGCCAGCGTCCGGCCGGCTATGCCATGCAGAGCTTCTTCATCGGCGTGGGTGCCATCGTCGCCAGCTTTCTGCCGTTCATCCTGGCCCACTTCGGCGTTGCCAACACCGCGTCCGCCGGGGAAGTGCCCGACACTGTGCGCTATGCGTTCTACTTCGGCGCGGTGGTGCTGCTGGCGGCGATCACCTGGACGGTGGTCAGCACCCGCGAATATTCACCGGCGGAGCTGGCCGGGTTCGATGATGCCGAGCCACCGGAACATCACGCGGCGGCCGCGATCAACGGCCCGGCTTCATGGACGCGGGTCACCCTGTGGCTTGGGCTGGGTGTGCTGTTGGCGCTGCTGATCGCCTGGCGGCAAGGCGACCGGATGCTGTACGTGCTGGCCGGCCTGTGCGCCGGCTACGGCCTGCTGCTGGCGGCCGCGCGCGCGCTGCCGGCCACGCATATGCTGGCCGCCATCGTCGGCGACCTGCGCGCGATGCCGGTCACCATGCGCCGCCTGGCGTGGGTGCAGTTCTTCTCGTGGTTCGCGCTGTTCGCCATGTGGATCTACACCACCGCTGCGGTGGCCGGTACCCACTTCGGTTCGACCGATCCACAGTCGGCCGCCTACAACGAAGGTGCCAACTGGGTGGGCGTGCTGTTTGGCGCTTACAACGGCTTCGCTGCGCTGGCGGCGGTGCTGATTCCGCCGATGGTGCGTGCGATCGGCCTGCGCTGGAGCCACCTGGTCAACCTGTGGCTGGGCGGCGCCGGCTTGGTCTCGCTGATGTTCATCCGCGACCCGCACTGGCTGCTGCTGTCGATGGTGGGCGTCGGCTTTGCCTGGGCCTCGATCCTGTCGTTGCCGTATGCACTGCTGTCCGACAGCGTGCCGGCGTCGAAGATGGGCGTGTACATGGGCATCTTCAATTTCTTCATCGTGATCCCGCAGCTGGTGGCGGCCAGTGCGCTCGGCTTTGCCCTGCGCGCATGGCTGGGTGGCCAGCCGATGCATGTGCTGGTGCTGGGCGGCTGCAGCCTGTTCCTGGCCGGCCTGTGCGTGCTGCGGGTTCCGTCCCGTCCGGAGGTGGTGTGATGCGTGGTGTCCTGGCTGTTGCTGTTTCCCTTGCCCTGTTCGCCGGCCAGGCCGTGGCCACGCCGCGCCCGGACTACGTCGGCACCACCGAGCCGTTCGCCAGCGATGCGGTGTACTTCGTGGTCACCGACCGCTTCGTCAACGGTGACCCGGCCAATGACCATCGTGACCAGGGTGGCGCGCACCGCACCTTCGACATCCCAGTGCCGTGCCCGGACAAGGTGGACGGCAACATCGGCTACCTCGGTGGTGATTTCCGCGGTGTGCTCGACAACGCGCAGTACATCCGCAACCTCGGTTTCGGCGCGGTATGGATCACGCCCATCGTCGACAACCCGGACGAGGCGTTCACCGGCAGCAAGCCGATCAGCTGCACCAGCACGCTGACCGACCGCGGCAAGACCGGCTACCACGGGTACTGGGGCATCAACTTCTACAAGCTCGATGAGCACCTGCCCAGCAAGAACCTGGATTTCGCCGGGCTGACCAAGGGCCTGCACGGTGCTGGCTTGAAGGTGGTGCTGGATATCGTGGGCAACCACGGCTCGCCGGCCTGGACCATGCCGACGCGACAGCCGCAGTTCGGCCAGATCTTCGACAAGGACGGAAAACTGATCGCCGACCACCAGAACCTGCCGCCGCAGAAACTGGATCCGAAGCACAACCCGCTGCACGCGTTCTACAACAACATTGGACCGGTCGACAGCAAGGATGGCTCGATCTTCGATGGCAACCTGGCTGAGCTGTCCGACTTCAACCAGGACAATCCGGCGGTGATGGACTACCTGGTCGGTGCCTACCTGCAATGGACCGCGCAGGGCGTGGACGCATTGCGCATCGACACCATCGGCTGGCTGCCGCACCCGTGGTGGCATGCCTTCGTCAAGCGCATCCGTGCCGAGCACCCGGGCATGTTCATGATTGGCGAAGCCTTCGACTACAACGCGGCGACCATTGCCGAGCACACCTGGCCATCCAATGCCAACGTGAGCGTGCTCGATTTCCCGTTGCGCGGCGCACTGGAGCAGACCTTCGGCACCGCCAACAAGGGCTTCGAGACCCTGGCTGAGCCACTGCACCTGAGCGGTGGCCCGTATGCCAATCCGTACGAGCTGATGAGCTTCTACGACAACCACGACATGCCGCGCCTTCAGGCCAGTGACACCGGCTTCATCGATGCGCACAACTGGCTGTTCACCGCGCGCGGCATTCCGGTGGTCTATTACGGTTCGGAAACCGGCTTCATGCGCGGCCGCGCCGAGCATGCAGGCAACCGTGCCTACTTCGGCCAGCCGCGCGTGGACGCTGCACCGCAGAGCCCGATCTTCGCGCCGCTGCAGCGCATTGCCAAGCTGCGCGAGGCCACCCCGGCCCTGCAGCGCGGCCTGCAGGTGAACGAACGCCTGCAGGGCGATGAGGCGGTGTTCTTCCGCGTGCTGCAGCAGGGCGAGGTGGCGCAGACCGCGCTGGTGCTGCTGAACAAGGGCGACCAGGCCAGGACGCTCACCGTGGCGCGTTACGTCCAGTCCGGCCGCTGGCGCGATGCACTGGACGGCGGTTCGTTGCAGGTGGATGCCTCCCTGGAGGCCGAAGTGCCCGCACACGGCGTGAAGGTGTATGTGCTGGATGCCGCCGTGCAGCAGCCAGCGCTGCAGGCCGAGCTGGACAAGGCGATGACCGAACAGAAGGCTCGGGACCAGCGTCTGGGACGGTGAGGGCGCCGCCGGGCATGGCCCGGCGCTACCGCACTGGTGGGTGCCAACTTCGGTTGGCACGCTCTTCGAGCAGTCGAGCAGGCTCGACCCTACAATAGGCCCCCCCCTGACGCCCCGCCGTACCGCCATGACCGACCTCGCCCCGCAGACCCCGATCGAAACCCTGTTGAAGGCGGCGATGGACGGGGCGGTGCCGATCCGCGCCTTCATGGAGGCCTTCGTCGCTTCCGAGGTAGTGCTGCTGACCGGCAGCCTGGTCACGCCCGACGGCAGCGGCTTCGACCCGCTGCTGTTCGACAAGCAGGGCATCCTGCACGTGGCCGTATTCACCGATCCGTCGCGGGTGGGCATCTACAGCCAGCAGGCCGAACACCAGATCCGCTGGCTGATGCTGGACGTGCTGCGCCGCGTGCCGGGTGGCTACGGCGTGGTGATCAACCCGGGCACCCAGCTGGGTTTCGAGATCTCGCCCAGCGGCGTCGGCGAGATCCTGAAGGACTTCGCCCAGGGTTGATTGTCATGTAGAGCCGAGCCCATGCTCGGCTGCCGTTCGCGCAATGCCGGATCAGTCGAGCACGGCGCGACCCTACAGAACGCTTCCCTTCGGGTGCAGTACGTGGTTCCTTTTGGATAACATCAGGATCGAGGCTCTGCTGTGGAATTGAAGGAATTACCTGTCGGCTCACCGGCACGATCACGCCATTCCCGCTCCGCACTGATCTTCCTGATCGCGGCGATCGTTGCCGCGCTGGTGTCCGTGCCCCTGCTGCGCGCGGTGGGCATCGTGCAGTGGCCGGCATTCGCCATTGCCTGGCTGATCAACCTGGGTTCGGCCTGGTATCTGGCCCAGTGGGCACGCCAGCAGGGCCGTTCGGCGTGGGCCTACGGATTGCCGGCGGTGCTCGGTACCGTCGCTTCGATCGTGGTCTATGTGCTGTTGGCGTTGCTGGGGCCGAAGGCCGGGGCACGCTGAACCTGCGCGCCTGTCGCGGGTAGTTTGCCGAGCACGGCTCGGCACTGGCACTAGGGTAAGACCAAGCCAAACAACAAGGGCGAGGCCAAGAGCGATCCCGCCCTGCGGCGCCTACCCGCGCAGCGACGATTCCCGCACCACCAGCTTCACCGGGATGCTCTGGCCCTCCACCGGTTGCCGGCCGATCAGCGCCAGCAGGCGCTCCACCAGCAGCTGGCCGGCCTGCTTGGTGTCCTGCTGGACCGTGGTCAGCGCCGGAGACACCGAGGCCGCCAGCGGGATATCGTCGAAGCCGGTCACCGCCACGTCCTGCGGCACCCGTAGCCCGGCCTCGCGCAGGGCGCGCATCGCACCGATGGCGATCAGGTCGCTGGCGGCGCAGATCGCATCGATCGGTTCGCCGCGCGCCAGCAGCGCCTGGCAGGCCTCTTGGCCGGAAGCCTCGGTGGTGATCGCATCGTGCTGCAGCGCCGGTTCGGCGGCCAGGCCGTGGTCCTGCAGGGCCGCGACATGGCCGCGGTAGCGCTCCTGGAATTCGGGGTAATGGCTGGAGGCATGGCCGAGGAAGGCGATGCGGCGGCAGCCCTGCTGCAGCAGGTGGGTGGTGATGTCATGCCCGCCCTGGAAGTTGTCGCTGCCGATCGACACGCCCGGCTGGCCGGGCAGGGCGGCGCCCCAGCGCACGAAGTGCGTGCCCTGTTCGACCAGCCGCTGCAGGCGGTCGCGCGATTCGTGGTAGTCGCCGTAGCCGAGCAGGATGATGCCGTCGGCCTTGTTGCTGTCCTCGTAATCGGCCTGCCAGTCGGTGGACAGCTGCTGGAACGAGACCAGCAGGTCCTGCCCGTGCAGCGCGCAGGCGCGGGTGATCGAGCCCAGCATCGAATGGAAGAACGGATTGATCAGCGAATCGTCGTTGGTCGGGTCTTCGAAGAACAGCAGGGCCAGCGTGCCGGCGTTGCGCAGGCGCAGGCTGGAGGCGTTCTTGTCGACCTTGTAGTTCAGCTCGCGGGCGATGCGCAGGATGCGCTCGCGGGTCTCGGCGTTGACCATCGGGCTGCCGCGCAGGGCCCGCGACACGGTTGGCTGGGAGACCCCGGCCAGGTGGGCGATGTCCAGGGAGGTGGCTTTGCCTTTGATCGTCATGGGAACGCGGGAGGGGACGGGGGGAAGGGTGCACGGGCATGATGCCATGGGGTGGCTGCCGGCCGTCCTGGCCGTCACTGCTTGTGGCCACGGTCGCGGTCGTGCGACGGTCAACACCATAGCCTGATGGAGCCAAGCGGTGACCTTTCGCCTGTACCCGGGTGTCCCCGACGATTTCGAGGCGCGGATCCGCATCCTTGCGCCAGAGGAGGGTGGGCGTCGCAGCCCGGCCCGGAACGGTATCCGCTGTGACTTTGCCTACGCCGATGACGCCGGGGCGCCAGAGCTGTTCATGATCTGGCCCGACTTCCGTCACGCCGAGGGCGACAGCTGGGCGACCGAGCTGCCGCTGCCGGTGGGCGAGCCCCTGTTGGCCGGCCTGACCGTGGTCAATGAGGTGCTCAGGGCGGGGCTGCACCGGGAGCGTATCCGGCCCGGCGTGCGCTTCCACTGCCATGAAGGGCCCAGGGTGGTGGCGGTGGGGGAGGTCACACGGGTCACCGGCTTGCTGCTGGATCGCCCCCTGCTTCGTTGAGGTCGGTTCCGACCCGGATCGGCCGGATTCCCGACGGGCCGGGGGCGAAGGGAATGGTAAGATGCCTCGTTCCGATATCCCCCCCATTCGCAACCGCGGGAGGTCCAGCGTATCGGCACCCCGTCGGGTGTGCTATCACTGGTCCAGCCCCGGACAACGGAAGAATCCATCTATGGCGCGCGGCATCAACAAAGTCATCCTGGTCGGCAATCTCGGCAACGACCCGGACGTGAAGTACACCCAGAGCGGCATGGCGATCACCCGCATCAGCCTGGCCACCACCAGCGTCCGCAAGGACAAGGATGGCAACCAGCAGGAGCGCACCGAATGGCACCGCGTGGTGTTCTTCGGCAAGCTCGGCGAGATCGCCGGCGAGTACCTGCGCAAGGGCAGCTCGGTCTACGTCGAAGGCAGCCTGCGCTACGACAAGTACACCGGCCAGGACGGCGTGGAGAAGTACTCCACCGACATCATCGCCGATGAAATGCAGATGCTGGGCGGCCGCGGTGAAGGTGGCGGTGGTGGCAGCTACGGCGGCGATCGTCCGCAGCGCCAGCAGGCGCCGCGCCAGGAGTACGGCGGCGGCGGTGGCCAGCGTGGCGGCCAGGGCGGTGGCTATGGCAACCAGGGCGGCAACCAGGGCGGCGGTTACGGCAACCAGGGCGGCAACCAGCGCCCGCAGCCGCAGCAGGCGCCGCCGATGGACGACTTCGCTGACGACGATATTCCGTTCTGATCGGACGCTCGCCTGCAGCAGAAAAGAAAGCCCCGCTCATGCGGGGCTTTTCTTTGTCCGCGATTGCTACGGAGTTGTGCCCCGCAGCATTGAATTTTCGTGCACCGCAACTTGCAAGCATCCAATTTCCTCCCCTATGGTGCAATCGATTGCATTGCTGTGGATCGTTGCGTTTGATACCGGTTGGGAGGCCGGAAGGTGGATGTCCATCCATTCGATCAGACCGGCTCCTTCGAGGGGGCTCACGCGGCGCGATGCGCTGCGCATGGCGGTTGCTGGAGGCGTAGCTCTGGGTACTGCGGGAGCGTTGCCTGCATTCGCCACCACTGCACCGCTGAAGGGCAACCTGAAGCAGGCCGTGGCCCGCTGGACCTTCCCGCAGCTGTCAGTTGCCCAGCTCTGCGCGACGGTGAAGGACATCGGCTTTGCCGCGATCGACCTGGTCGGCCCCGAAGACTGGCCCACGCTGAAGGCCCATGGCGTCTACAGCTCGATGTGCAACGGCGCGGAGCTGGGTCTTACCAAGGGCTTTGCCGGCCGTGAGTTCCACGACCCGCTGGTAGAGCGCTACACGCGGCACATCGATCTGGTGGCCGATGCCGGTTACCGGAATCTCATCTGCTTCTCTGGCAACCGCAACGGTATGGACCCGCATGACGGCATGGCCAATGCCGAGGCTGGCCTCAAGCGCATCCTCGGGCATGCCGAGAAGCGCGGTGTGGTGCTGGTGATGGAGCTGCTCAACTCCGAGGTCGATCACCGCGACTACCTGTGCGACCACTCGGCCTGGGGCGTGGAGCTGTGCCAGCGGCTCGGCTCGGACAACTTCGGCCTGCTGTACGACATCTACCACATGCAGATCATGGAGGGCGACATCATCGCCACCATCGGCAAGCATCACGCCTGCTTCAAGCACTACCACACCGCAGGCGTGCCTGGCCGGCATGAGATCGGAGACCAGCAGGAGCTGAACTATGCAGCGATCTGCCGCGCGATCCGCGACACCGGTTTCAAGGGGTATCTGGCGCAGGAGTTCACGCCTGCCGCGCCCGATCCCGTTGCCTCATTGCGCGAGGCGATCCGCCTCTGCGACGTCTGAAACGATATCCACCCAGGTGAGAGACCCATGGCAGATAATCACTACGACGCCATTGTTGTTGGCTCGGGAATCAGTGGCGGCTGGGCAGCGAAGGAGCTGACCGAGAAGGGCCTGAAGGTCCTGATGCTGGAACGCGGGCGCAACATCGAGCACGTCAAGGACTACGTCAACGCGATGAAGGAGGCGTGGGATTTCCCGCACCGCAACCGGCCAACGCAGGCAATGAAGGCCGCGTTCCCGGTGCTGATGCGCGACTACGGGCTGGCTGAGAACCTGGAAGGGATGTGGGCCAACGAGCAGGACTCGCCCTACATCGAGACCAAGCGCTTCGACTGGTTCCGTGGCTACCACGTCGGTGGTCGTTCCTTGATGTGGGGGCGGCAGAGCTATCGCTTCTCCGATCTGGATTTCGAGGCCAACCTCAAGGACGGCATCGCCACCGATTGGCCAATCCGCTATGCCGACATCGCGCCGTGGTACGACCATGTAGAGAGGTTCGCCGGCATTGCCGGCACGCGCGAAGGACTAGACGTGTTGCCGGACGGCGAATTCCTGCCGCCGATTCCCTTGAACATCGTCGAGAAGGATGTGGCCGCGCGGATCAAGAAGGCCTTCGGCGGAACACGGCACATGATCCACTCGCGCACTGCCAACATCACCCAGCCGATGCCCGAGCAGGGCCGCGTGAACTGCCAGTACCGCAACAAGTGCATCCTGGGCTGTCCCTTCGGTGCCTATTTCTCGACCCAGTCGGCGACGCTGCCGGCGGCGATGAAGACCGGCAACCTGACGCTGCGGCCGTTCTCGATCGTCAAGGAAGTGCTCTACGACAAGGACCGCAAGCGTGCGCGTGGCGTGGAGGTGATCGACGCCGAAACCGGGCAGACCTACCAGTACACCGCCAAGGTCATCTTCCTCAACGCGTCGTCGTTCAACTCCACCTGGCTGCTGATGAATTCGGCGACCGACGTCTGGGACGGGGGACTGGGTTCTTCGTCGGGCGAGCTGGGGCACAACGTGATGGACCATCATTTCGGTGCGGGCGCCTCGGGCCGGGTCGAGGGCTACGAAGACAAGTACTACTTCGGCCGCCGGCCCTGCGGCTTCTACATTCCGCGTTTCCGCAATGTCGCGTCCGACAAGCGCGGCTACCTGCGCGGGTTCGGTTACCAGGGCGGTGCCAGCCGCACCGGCTGGTCGCGCGAGATCGCCGAGCTGAACATCGGTGCCGACCTGAAGGAGGCGCTGACCGTGCCGGGCGACTGGCGCATCGGCATGACCGGGTTCGGTGAAATGCTGCCGCACCACGACAATGCGATCCGCCTGGACCGCAACCGCAAGGACAAGTGGGGGCTGCCGGTGCTGGCGATGGATGTGTCCATGCGTGCCAACGAACTGGCGATGCGCAAGGACATGGCCGCCGATGCCGCCGAGATGCTGGAGGCGGCCGGGGTCAAGGACGTGAAGATGCACGACAACGACTATGCCCCCGGCAAGGGCATCCATGAGATGGGGACCGCGCGCATGGGACGTGATCGGAAGAGCTCGGTGTTGAATGCACACAACCAGGTCTGGGATGCGCCCAATGTCTATGTGACCGACGGTGCCTGCATGACTTCCAGCGCCTGCGTGAATCCCTCGCTGACGTACATGGCGTTGACGGCCCGTGCGGCCGACCATGCGGTGCGCGAACTGAAAGCGGGGAACTTCTGATGGATCGCCGCGAACTGCTGAAGATGATCGTCGCCGCCACCGGTGCGGCCATGGTTGGCCTGCCGGGGCTGGTGCAAGGGCAGGCGCCGGCCGCGGGGGCGATGCCCGCGTTCACCGATGCCGATATCGGCACGCTGGACGAGATCGCCGAGACCATCCTGCCGCGGACCCGGACACCCGGGGCGAAGGACGCGGGCGCCGGTGCGTTCATGGCGACGTTCGTCAGCGACTGCTACACCGCTCGCCAGCAGGCGGTGTTCCGTGCCGGCCTGGCCGACATCGACAAGCGTGCCGGTGGCCGCTTCCTGTCGCTCACGCCGGAGGCACGCACCGGGTTGCTGCGTACCCTGGATGCCGAAGCCAAGGCGCGCAATGCCGATGTGACCGAGACCGGTACGCCAGAAGAAGGCGAGGCGATGCCGCATTACTTCACGATGATCAAGCAACTGGCCATCTTTGGCTTCTTCACCTCCAAGGTCGGTGCGACTGGGGTGCTGCAATACGTCGCCGTGCCGGGACGTTACGACGGCGACCTTGCCTACGTTCCCGGTACGCCTGCATGGGGGACCAGCTGATGGGCGACACCCGGATGATCCGCGCTCTGCTGGGCACCGCCGGCCTGCTTGCCGCTGCGACGGCATTCGCACAGGATGGTGCCGATGCTGCGCGTGACCCGAAGAAGACCGAGGTGTGGACGCCGGTGCCTGCGGTGGTGGCCACGCCACCGGGCAAGGCGCCGTCGGACGCCATCGTGCTGTTCGATGGCAAGGATGTCTCGGCCTGGGAGGCGGAGCAGGGAGGGCGTGTACCCTGGAAGGTTGCCGATGGCGCCATGACCGTCGTTCCGGGCAGCAAGGGCATCCGCACCAGGCAACGCTTCTGCGATATCCAGCTGCATGTCGAATGGCGTACCCCCACCGAGACGAAAGGCTTCGACGGCCAGAACCGGGGCAACAGCGGCATCTTCCTGCAGGAACTGTATGAGTTGCAGGTGCTCGACAGCTACAACAACCCGACGTATGCCAACGGCCAGGCGGGTTCGATCTACAAGCAGGCGATGCCGTTGGTGAACGCCTCGCGCGCACCGGGGCAGTGGCAGGCCTACGACATCATCTGGAAGGGACCGCGCTTCTCTCCGGGCGGTGGGCTGCTCTCGCCGGCGCGCATCACGGTGCTGCACAACGGTGTTCTGGTGCAGGACGATACGGCTGTGGCGGGCAGGACCGAGTACATCGGTCCTCCCTCCTACTCACCGCACGGATGTGCGCCGCTCTATCTGCAGGAGCATGACTCCAGGGTCAGCTACCGCAACATCTGGGTGCGCGAACTGTAGCGGCACGCGGCCGGCGTGGTCGCCGGCCGCCTACTTCGCCAGATAGCTGGCGAGGTCGTCGATCTCCTGCTGCGACAGCTGGGCAAAGGGCGGCATCAATCCTCCGCCCTTCCTGATCTTGTCCTTGACCTGGGCGGGCTGAAGCCGCTTGCCGACGTCGGTAAGCGCCGGGAAGGTCGGCGGTACGCCGGCGCGTTCAGCACCGTGGCAGGCAGTGCAGTGCTGGGCGTAGAGCTTCGCGCCGGCGGCCGGGTCGTCCTTGGCCCACGTTGCCTTCGCAACGCTCATGCCGCCCAGGGCGACGGCCACTGCCAGGATCATTTTCATGTGGGGCTCCTTCACGCGTCAGTGCTGTGCACGGGCGGGCACGTTGGCCGGCAGGTGTTCACGCAGGTAGTCCGCGCCGGTCTGGATCACCTTGGCCGGATCGCGTGGCTGGTCGTGTTCGACGATGTACCACTGCACGCCAGCGGTGGCGGCGGCCGGTAGGATCGCGTTCCAGTCCAGCACGCCCTGGCCGACCGCAGCGAAACCACCTTCGTCTTCGGCCTGGCCCTTGGGTGCATTGTCCTTGGCGTGTACCGCAAAAACGTGACCGCGGAACTTGCCAAGCATCACTGCCGGGTCCAGTCCCGCTCGCGCGACCCAGGCCAGGTCCAGTTCGGTCTTCAGATCGGGTCCGGCCGCTGCGAACAGCAGCTCCAGCCCGGTCTGACCGTCGAAGTCGGCCAGCTCGAAATCGTGGTTGTGATAGGCCAGCTGCATGCCCTTGCCGCGCACCTGTCTGGCGATCCGGCCCAGCTCCTGGCCCAATGCGGTCCAGCCGGCGGCATCGCGCGGACGGTCCTTCTGGTCCAGGTAGGGCACCACCAGTGTGGTGTTGCCTATCGAGCGGTTGAAGGCCACCACGCCATCGAGGTTGTCGCGCAGCTCGGCCAGCTGCACGTGCGACGAAACCGCCCTGATCGAGTACCGGTCCAGCAGTCGCTTCAGTTCCGGAGCGCTGACGTTCTGCGTTCCGACGGTCTCCACCGCGCGCACGCCCGCGTCGTGGACGATTTTCAGCTGCTGGTCGAGCGAGCCTGCATTGCGCAGGGTGTACATCTGCACCGCGATCGGCTTCTGCGTGGTGGCCGCTTCGTCTGCGAAGGCGGGCAGGGCAGCGAGCAGCAGGATGAGACCTGCACTTCTACGGAAAAGAGCTTTCATCAACAGTTCCTCCCGGGATTCAACCGATGGCGGTCCAGGCGCGTGACCTGGCCGATGCAATGACGCGATCGACGATCCGCGCCGAGCGCAGGCCGTCTTCGAAGGTGGGCAGGCCTTCGAAGCGCTCGCCGTCAACGGCACGATAGGTGTCGGCGACGAACGCTTCGAAGCAGTGGCCGTAGCCCTGGGCATGCCCCGCTGGCAGCGGCGACAACCGGCGCTGTTCGGCACTGCCGGCACCCGGGCCGCGCACGAAGATTTCCTCGCGCTGCTCGGGCCGGCCGATCCACAGCCGCTCGGCATCCTCCTGGTTGAACGCCACGCTCGCATTGGCGCCATCGATCTCGAACCAGAGCCGGTTGTGGCGTCCGGCCGAGACCTGGCTGACCGTCAATGACGCCAGCGTGCCGGCGCCGGTCCTGAACATCGCTGCGGCCACGTCCTCGCTCTCGACCGCCTGCCTTGCGCCGCCTGTCGCCGGCGTGCTGAAGCTCTGGCCAGTGGTGGCGCTGCGCTCGGCGATGACCGTGGCGAACGCCGCGCTCGCTTCGGTGAAGCGTTCGCCACTGACCCATTCCACCAGGTCACACCAGTGCGAGCCGATGTCGGCGAACACGCGCGACGCGCCGCCCAGCGCCGGGTCAACCCGCCAGTTGTTGCTGGCCGGGTCCAGCAGCCAGTCCTGCAGGTAGCTGCCATGGATCAGGTGCAACGGCCCAAGTTCACCCTGCGCGATGCGTGCACGCGCCTCGCGGACCACCGGGTGGTAGCGGTAGACGAAGGGGACGGTGGCAACCAATCCGGTCGAGGCAGCCAGCGCCGCGAGCGCCCGTGCATCGTCCAGCGTCGTCGCCAACGGTTTCTCGCAGATCACGTGCTTGCCGGCTTCCAGCGCGGCCTGCGCCATCACGCGGTGCAGGTGGTTGGGCGTGCAGATGTGCACGACCTGCACCTGGGGGTCAGCGACGACGTCATCGATATCGCGATAGGCGTGCGGGACATTCCACGCGTGTGCCACCTCGCTCGCGCGCTGCGGCGACGAGGCCAGTACGCCGCGTACCGCGGCGCCCGCCAGCAGTGCCGCGCGGCGATGCACCGCGCCGATCATGCCGGTACCAACGATGGCGATTCCAAGCGGGGGCATCGTCCGGTCTCCTCAGGGTGTGTACGGCGCTGCAGCAGCTGCCGGGCGGTCGCGGAACAACAGCAGGAAGGCGATCAGCACCACCAGTGCAACACCGGCCGGGAACAACCAGATCTGTTGCCAGTCCGGGCCTGCTGCGGTGGTGAAGTGCTCCACAACGGCACCGGACAGGAAGGTGCCGATCAGCATGCCCACGCCGTAGGTGGCCAGGGTGATGAAGCCCTGTGCGCTGCTGCGCGCGGCGGGGCCGGCATGGGCGTCGGTGTAGATCTGGCCGGTGACGAAGAAGAAGTCATAGCAGATGCCGTGCAGCACGATGCCGATCACCAGTAGCGGGAAACCGCCACCGGCATCGCCGAAGGCGAACAGGGCGTAGCGCACCACCCAGGCGGCCATGCCGACCGCCAGCATGGTCTTCACCCCCAGCCGCACGAACAGGAAGGGCATGGCCAGCATCAGCAGCACTTCGGACACCTGGCCCAGCGACTGCAGGCCGGCGGCGCCCTGCACGCCCAGGTCGTTGAGATACGGATTGGTGAAGTTGTAGTAGAACGACAGCGGAATGCAGATGGCGATGGAGGCCAGGAAGAACACCAGATAGGCACGCGATTTCAGCAGCCGCAACGAATCCAGCCCCAGGATCTGTCCCAGCCCGGCCTCGCGCTGCTGCGCCAGTGGTGGCGTGTGCGGCAGGGTGAACGCATACAGGCCCAGCACCAGCGATGCCGCCGCCGCCATCCGGAACGTCAGTTCAAGCCGATGCGCCTGTTCCCAGCCCAGCCAGCCGATCAGCACGCCTGCGACGATCCAGCCGACGCTGCCGGCCACGCGTACCAGCGGGAACTGCTTCTCCGGCGATTGCATGTGCCGCATCGCCACGCTGTTGGCCAGGGCCAGCGTCGGCATGAACAGCAGCATGTAGCCCATGACGCACGCGGAAAACACGCTGAAACTGGTGGCGGTGGAAGCCAGCCACATCAGCACCGCGCCAGCCAGGTGCAGTACTGCCAGGATGCGCTGCGCCGCGAAATAGCGGTCCGCGATCAGGCCGACCAGGAAGGGTGCCACGATGGCGCCGATGGACTGGCTGAGGAACGCGGTTGCCACCTGGCTCGCGCTGGCCTGCAAGGGGCCCTGCACAAGGTACGTCCCCAGGGTGACGAACCACGCCCCCCAGATGAAGAACTGCAGAAACATCATCGCGCCCAGGCGCGACATCGCGTGCGTCATGGCTTGCCCTCCCGGGGCGGAAATGGTTCAGATTCCCAGCATGCGGTGAAGTGATTCCAGATCCGTGCCGCTCCCGGCAAAATCGTCGAAGGCGCGTTCGGTTACATGGATGATGTGATCGCGGATGAAGGCGGCGCCCTCGCGTGCACCGTCTTCCGGGTGCTTCAGGCAGCACTCCCATTCCAGTACCGCCCAGCCCGGGAAGTCGTACTGCGCGAATCTGGAGAAGATCGCCTTGAAGTCGATCTGGCCATCACCGAGTGAACGGAACCGGCCCGGGCGATCGATCCAGTCCTGGTAGCCGCCATACACGCCGCTGCGCGCGCTGGGCCGGTACTCCGCGTCCTTCACGTGGAAGACGCCGATGCGCGCGTGGTAGCGATCGATGAAACCGAGGTAGTCCATCTGCTGCAGCAGCAGGTGGCTGGGGTCGTACAGGATCTTCGCGCGCGGGTGGTGATCGACCACGTCAAGGAAGCGCTCGAAGGTTGCGCCATCGTGCAGGTCCTCGCCCGGGTGGAGCTCGAAGCACAGGTCCACGCCACAGGTGTCGAAGACATCCAGGATCGGTCGCCAGCGGCGGCCGAGTTCGGCGAAGGCTTCTTCCACCAGGCCCGGCGGGCGCTGCGGCCACGGATAGAAATAGGGCCAGGCCAGTGCGCCGGAGAAGGTGGCATGCGCGGCCAGCCCCAGGCGCTGGCTGGCCTGAGCCGCCAGCCGCAGCTGCTCCACCGCCCACGCCTGGCGCGCCGGCGGGTTGCCGCGCACGTTCGCCGGGGCGAATCCGTCGAACAGGCTGTCGTAGGCAGGATGGACCGCGACCAGCTGCCCCTGCAGATGGGTGGACAATTCGGTGATCTGAAGGCCGTAACCGGCCAGCATGCCGGCAATATCGTCGCAGTACGCCTGGCTGCGTGCCGCCTCGGCCAGATCGAACAGGCGGGGCGCGGAGGTGGGAACTTGTACGCCAGAATAGCCCAGACCCGCGGCCCATGCGGCCAGCGTGTCCAGCCGATCAAAAGGAGCTGTGTCGCCGATGAACTGCGCCAGGAACAGCGCTGGACCCTTGAGCGTCTTCAACGTGATTCGCCCTCGATGCAATCGATTGCATTATCCTAGCAGGGGCGCACGCAGGACCTGTTGTGCACTGCACAGCGGACGGGAGAACTAACGCCATGGCCACCATCTACGACATCGCAAAGCACGTCGGCGTCTCCGCCGGCACGGTGTCGCGGGCACTGTCCCGGCCGGACAAGGTCCTGCCGGCCACCCGTGCGCGCATCGAGCAGGCGGCCGCCGCGCTGGGCTATGTGCCCAACACGGTGGCGCGCACGCTCAAGACCCACCGCAGCGGCAAGATCCTGGTCACCGTCCCGGACATTGCCAATCCGTTCTTCGCCCAGATCCTGCAGGGCGCGGAGGACGCAGCGCAGGCGGTCGGCTACGCGGTCCTGCTGGGGGATACCCAGCATCAACCGGACCGCGAGGAGCGCTACGCGCAGATGCTCCGGCGCAACGAGGCCGACGGCATGATCGTGCTGGGGCATCGCCTGCCACCTACGGCGCGTGACATCGTTGAGCAACGCGGTTCCGCCGCGCCGGTGGTCAACGGCTGTGAATTCGATCCCGCACTGGGGATTCCCAGCGTCCACATCGACAATGCCGCCGCCGCGCGCACGGTGATGGAACACCTGTATGGACTGGGACACGAACGGATCGCGGTGGTGGGAGGACCCCCCGACAATCCGCTGCACCAGCAACGGATGGAAGGGGTGCGGGCGGCGGGCAAGGCGCGTGGGCGCCTGCGCCAGCTGAACATCATGCCGGGTGACTTTTCGGTGGAGTCCGGCCATGCAGCTGCGATGTCGATGTTGGCCGTCGCGCCGGTGCCGACTGCGGTCTTCTGTTTCAGCGACCAGATGGCGCTGGGCACTCTCGCTGCCTGCCGGGAGCTGGGCATCCGCGTGCCGGAGGACCTGTCCATCGTCGGCTTTGACGACCTGGCCTCCTCGCGCTACCTCACGCCGCCGCTGACGACGATCAGGCAGCCGATGCGGCAGATTGGCGAGCGCGCGGTCAACCTGCTGCTCGCCATCATCGAACAGGTCGATGTGCCGCTGCAGCAGACGCTGGAGTTCAGCTTCATGCTGCGCGGTTCCACGGCGGCCCCCAGGGGCGGGTGAACACCGCGCCACGGGGCGCCGCCTTGATCCCGAATTGACGCGAACCTGTCAGACTCACCGGCAGCCAGCCCGGCAAGGGCCGTAGCAGCAGGTGCGATCGCGCAGGAGGGGGCAATGCCATTCTTCACCGATTCGGCGGAAGGCGCGGTCGAAGGCATTGGCGCGGCACGTCGCATCGGCTGGATGCGTTTTGTCGGCAATGGACTGGGGGCGATCCCCATCGCGTCGATCATCCTCGAACGGCAGAATGGCGGATGGGCGTGGGTCCTGCTGCTGCTCAACGCGCTGGCGTGGCCCGCGCTGGCGCTGCTGCTGACCCGGCGCTCCCGCCAGCCGGCGCGCGTCCAGTTCCGCTGCATGGTGGCCGATTCCCTGTTCGGCGGCGGCTGGATCGCATTCATGGCGCTCAGTGCCGTGCCCAGCGCGCTGTTTGCCGCGCTGCTGGTGGCCGACAAGATCGCAGCCGGTGGCGTGCGCCTGGCGACGCGCGCCACGTTGGCGCTGCTGCTGGGCTTCGCACTCACCTGGTGGGCGCTCGGCTTCCCATTCCAGCCGGTGACCTCGCAACGCACGATCATGCTGAGCATCCCGTTCCTGTTCGTGTATGGCATCGGGCTGAGCATTCTCAGCTGGCAGCTGGCCCGTCGGGTGAAATCGCAGAACCGCCAGTTGAAGCGGCTGAGCCGGATGGACCCGCTGGTGGAGCTGGCCAACCGCGGCTTCCTGATCGTCCGCGCTCAGCAGGCACTGGACAAGGCGCAGGGTCAGGGTGGTTTCGCCTGCCTGCTGATGCTTGATGTTGATGACTTCAAGCGCATCAATGACTCGCATGGTCATCGTGCCGGGGACGAAGTGCTGCGCCATATCGCGTCCACCTTGCGCGCCTTCGCCCGGCCCGGTGATACCCCTGCGCGGCTGGGAGGCGACGAGTTCGTGGTGCTGCTGCACGACTGTGCGCCCATCGATGCGATGCAGGTGGCCGAGCGGGTCCGCCTGCACCTGCTGGAAGCAGCACGGCAGGCAACACCGGGCATCGAGTTCAGCGTCAGCATCGGCATCGCGGCAACGCCGCGCGGTGGCAGCGTCGAGGACTGGCTGGCACTGGCCGACCGTGCGCTCTACCACGCCAAGCGCCAGGGCAAGAACAACGCCAGCTATGGCGAATAGTGGGCCGGGGGCGGTGGGCATACCGCAGAACGAGGGCGTAGCGCTCGTCCATGCTGTACCCGGAATCATCGCCACCAATCCTCTACCATGGGCCACCCCGCCCGGACGCACCGCCCATGCAAGACGCCCTCGTTGCACAGCCCAAGCCCCCCGTTGCGCGGATCGCGGCGTGGTTGATGATGTTGCTGGGCATGTGGCTGGCGTTGAAGCTGGGCCTGGTGGTGACCCTGCTGTCGGGGCTGCTGGTGTTCCAGCTGACCCACGTGCTGGCCTCCACCGTGGAAGGCAAGCTGCCGCCGGGACGAGCGCGGGCGATCGCGGTGATCGTATTGTCGGCCATCATCATCAGCGCGCTGGTGCTGGCCGGGATCGGCGTGGCCTCGTTCTTCCGCAATGAGACCGGCGGCCCGGACGCGCTGCTGGCGCGCCTGATGGAGATCCTCAATACCTCGCGGCACCAGGTGCCGGCGCTGCTGCAACCCTACATTCCCGAAGACATGCCGGCGCTGCGCGCGGCGCTGAACGACTGGGCCGCCGAGCACCAGCGCCAGCTGGGCGTGGCCGGCACGTCGGTGGTGCAGGTGGGCGTGCGCGTACTGATCGGCATGGTGCTGGGGGCGATGATCGCGCTGTACGACGAACTTCCCGTGCCCAAGATGGGGCCGTTGGCGCAGGAGCTGATCGGGCGCACCAGCCGCCTGGCCACCGCATTCCGCCAGGTGGTGTTCGCACAGGTGAAGATCTCGCTGCTCAACACCGTGTTCACCGCGATCTTCCTGCTGGGCGTGCTGCCGCTGTTCGGTGTGCACCTGCCGCTGTCCAAGACCCTGGTGTTGATCACCTTCGTCGCCGGCCTGCTGCCGGTGGTGGGCAACATCATTTCCAACACGATCATCACCATCGTTGCGCTGTCTGTCTCGTTCTACGTGGCAGTGGCGGCGCTGCTGTACCTGATCGTGATCCACAAGCTGGAGTACTTCCTCAATGCGCGCATCGTCGGCGGTGAAATCCAGGCCCGCGCCTGGGAGCTGCTGCTGGCCATGCTGGTGATGGAGGCGGCGTTCGGCCTGCCCGGCCTGGTGGCGGCGCCGGTGTTCTATGCCTACGTGAAGCGCGAACTGGTCGACCAGCGCTGGATCTGACCCGGCGTAACCTGTCGCATCTGATCGGCTGGCGTCGGGGCGCCGGCATTGTCGGCGCGTTCGCGCGCGCTGCGCTATATCGCCCCTCGCGGATCGGGCGGCACTGGCTTGGCGCCGCCGGAGCCGGTCGCTACAGTGAGCCGCACTTCAGGGGAATTCTGCATGGCCGGCAAGGTATCGCCCATCAGGTTGCGGACCTGGGTCTGGATCCTGGCTGGGCTGTTTGTCGTGTGCACATTGCCGTTGATGGCCATCGCCCTGGTCCAGGGAACACTGCGCTACACCGACGCCGAAGGCAACCTGGCCAGCCTGCGGCAGCTGCGGCAGACCTTCGATCTTGCCAACCTGGCTTCGGCCGAGCGAGGCCCGGCCAACAGCCTGCTGGGGGCTGACCCGGCCGATGCCGCCGAACAGGCACGGCTGGCTGCGCAGCTGGCCGTCGCACGCCAGCGGGTCGACACTGCCCTGCTGCAGCTGGAGACCGTGTTCAAGGATGACCCGGGCGTGTACGACGAGCATCGGCTGCTGGCCAGCGCGCAGCGTCGCCTGAAGTCGGCGCGGGCTGCGGTCGATCATGTCGCGGCGCAACCGCATGACGCACGCCGTGTGGAGGAGGTGGAGCGTGCGATCAGCGGCATGTTCGCGGTGGTTGATCGCCTGCATCTGCTGACCTCGGCGCAGATCAACGCGCTGGTCAGTGCCGACCGTGAGGCGGCGATTCCGGCAATGCAGGGCCAGCTGTTGTTCGATCTTCGCGAGCATGGTGGCCGCCTGGCCTCGAACGTGATGGCGCCGGTGGCGGTACCGGGGGCGTGGCGCGAGGAACAGATGCGCGCTGCGCTGCAGACCGAGGGCCGCCTGCTGGAGCTGTGGCGGTTGGCGAGCAGCCACGAGTCGGTGTTCCGCAGCGACCCGGAATTGTCCTGGCACTGGGACATGGCGCGGCGGCAGCTCTTCGGTGAGTCACTGCCGATGATCGAGCAGCTGATCGAGGATGGCCGCCGTGGCGTGCCGCCGTCGTGGACCGCCGCCGCGTTCACCAATCGCTACGTGCCGACCCTGCAGTCGCTGGAGGCGCTGCGCGATGGCTACCTGAGCGTGTCCATCGCCCGCTTCGAACGCAGTCGCAACCGTGAGGCCATGCGCCTGGCCGTGCTGGTGGCTACCGCGCTGGGCACGCTGGTGGTGCTGGGCATGGCCCTGCGCATTGCCCACCTGCAGATCCTGCAGCCACTGCTGCAGGCGCAGCAGCAGGTGATCCAGCTTGCCTCGGATACCCCCGGTCCGGAGGAGAATGTCACCCACCCGCTGGCCGAGATGCAGCGCCTGTTCGATGCCATCGAAGTGCTGCGCGAGAAATCGCGCGAGCGTTCGACGTTGACCAGCGAGCTGCGCCAGCTGGCCGGTACCGACCAACTGACCGGGCTGTTGAATCGGCGCGCGCTGGATGAGGTGGTGCAGCGGAGACATGCGGGGGGCGAGGCAAGCGCCGTGGTGATCCTGCTGGACGTGGATCGCTTCAAGGCCATCAACGATGGCCATGGCCATGAAGCCGGCGACGAAGTGCTGGTGCAGGTGGCGCAGTTGCTGCGGCACCACCTGCGGCGCAGCGACAACATCGCCCGCTATGGTGGCGAGGAGTTCCTGGTGCTGCTGGCCGACGGTGATCTGGCCGGCGGGCGCCAGCTGGCTGAATCATTGCGATTGGCGCTTCAGCAGATGGACATCGCGCTGGCCGGGGGCATCGTGCTGCGCGTGACCGCCAGTTTCGGGGTGGCCAAGGGCGGCACCGATTCGCTGGGCTGGCGCAGCCTGCTGCGTGCCGCCGATGCGGCCATGTACCAGGCCAAGGCACAGGGGCGTGACCGGGTACGGGTGGCGGGGGACGGGCGCATCACGCGCTGATGGCACGCGTCAGCCAATGCGTGCATGCACCCGTCGCAGCGTCTGCAGGATCGCCCCACGCGCGATGGGGCGTGCAGCTGCTGCAAGCGCAGGTGGTGTGGTGAGCAGCGCGTCACGCACGCGCCACGCGCCCTATCTCGTTTTCTGTGAAGAAGTCGCCATGGACCTTCCACGCTTCGGTCACCGCTCTGCGCAGACGCTGGGATTCCACTTGATGAAGGACGACACCATGACCCAGCTCACCCTGCCCGAACTGGCCAGGAAGATGGCCGATATCGATTTCACCATGCTGCAGACCCGCGCCGGCGGAGAAATTGCCGGTCGTCCGATGAGCAACAACGGTGACGTGGACTACGACGGTGACAGCTGGTTCTTCACCACGGAAGACACCGACATGGTGCACGAGATTGAGGCTGACCCCGCCGTTGCGCTGGGTTTTTCCGGCAGCAAGTCGCTGCTGGGCAAGCCGCCGTTGTTCGTGCACGTGCAGGGAAGGGCGGCGCTGGTGCGCGATCGCGCTGTGATGCGCGAGCACTGGGTGAAGGATCTTGAGCGCTGGTTCGAGCAGGGCGTGGATACACCGGGGCTGGTGCTGATTCATGTGCGCGCCAGCCGCATCCACTATTGGGATGGCGAGGACCAGGGCGAAATGGCCGTCTGACCCGGCAGCGGGAGGCTGGCGGCCATCGCGGCCATTGCGCGGCGCGCCAGGCCTTTGCCATCCTCCCCGCTGTTTTCCGTAGCGTGGAATCCCGATGCGTCCTGCGTTCTTCTGGCTGGCTTTGGCCCTGCTGCCCACACTGGTGGTGGCGCAACCCGCGCGTGCGCCCAAGGCCAAGGCCCCGGCGCAGGATCCCTTCAGCGAGCTGTTCGATACCGCCTGCATGCAGCACATCGGGGCCCCGGCGCGGTTGCAGTCGCTGATGGAATCCAATGGGCTGTCGCCGCTGCAGCCGGCCGAAGCCGCCACGCTGTTGCAGGGGCAATCGGGCGTGGCGTGGATGGTGCCGCTGGCCAGTGGCCGCTATGCGGTGAGCTGGGCTGACGATGGAACGTGTACGGTCTACGCCGAGAAGGCCGACGCGGCGGTGGTGCAGAAGGGGTTTGCCCGGTTGGTGCAGGCCGCACCGAAGCCGTTGCAGGTACGGTCGCTGCCAGGGCGTGGGCCACTGTCGGCCGATCAGGTGGCCATCCAGTACGGCTGGGCTACGCCGGGGCAGGGCAAGCTGCAGGTGCGCTTCCGCCTGGTCACGCGGCAGGCGGCCGAAGCCGGGGTGCAGGCCATGGCCTCGGCCGCCCCTGGCGAAGCGATGCAGGCACAGGGCGCACCTGGGCCCTGACAGGGGCGACGCTCGCGATTCAGCCTTTCACGCGGCATGTGATATATCGTTTATCGATAAATCCACCCCGGGGCGGCGAGGCCACCCCAATGCCGGAGGCCGCTTGACCGCTCGTCCCGCCCGCGCCAGACCCGCGCGAGGCTTGTTCACCCTGGCCCTGGCGGCCGTACAGGCCGTCAGGGCGATGTGCTGGCTGGGCATCCTGGCCGCGCTGCTGGCCGTGCCGCTGGTCGCCCACGACCGCCGCTGGCTGCTCGACAGCGTGCATGACGCTGCGGCTGTCGCCGCGCATGGCAATGACCTGTTCCTGCATTTCTGCCTGGGCCTGGGCGCGATCGTCGCGCTGCTGGTGCTGTGCCTGATGTTCCTGCGCCACCTGCTGCGGCTGCTGAAGTCGGCGGCGCGCGAGCGGCCGTTCACCCACGCCAACGCACAGCGCCTGCAGCGCATGGCCTGGCTGATGCTGGCGATGGAGCTGCTGTCGATCCTGATCGGCGCCTACGCGGCCTGGATGGGCCCGGATTTCACCTGGATGGAGGTCGGCGGTGGCATGTCGATCACTGGCTTGGTGGCCGTGCTAATGCTGTTCGTGCTGGCGCGCGTGTTCGCCGTGGGCGCCGCGATGCGCGATGACCTCGACGGTGTCATCTGATGGCAATCGTCATTACCCTGGACCGCATGCTGCAGGAAAGGGGCATGACCCTGTCCGAGCTGGCCGGGCGTATCGACATCACCCTGGCCAACCTGTCGATCCTGAAGACCGGCAAGGCGCGCGCCATCCGCTTTTCCACCCTTGATGCGATCTGCCGCGAGCTGCAGTGCACGCCCGGTGACCTGCTCGGGCACGACCCGGCGCAGGCACAGGACGCTGACTGAGCGGTCGCTCTTTTCCCTTGCCTACTGACGAAACGGACCTGAAATGGAATGGTTGGCTGACCCCTCGATCTGGATGGGCCTTGCAACCCTGGTCGTGCTGGAGATCGTTCTCGGCATCGACAACCTGGTGTTCATCGCGATCCTTGCCGACAAGCTGCCGCCGCACCAGCGTGACCGCGCGCGGGTGATCGGCCTGGCGCTGGCCTTGCTGATGCGGCTGGTGCTGTTGGCCGCACTGGCCTGGATCATGAAACTGACCGCGCCGCTGCTGACGCTGTTCGACCACAGCTTTTCCGGGCGTGACCTGATCCTGCTTGGCGGTGGTCTGTTCCTGCTGTTCAAGGGCACCATGGAACTGCACGAACGGCTGGAAGGCCGCGAACACCACGAGGACGGCAAGAAGGTCTACGCCAGCTTCGCAATGGTGGTGGCGCAGATCGTGGTGCTCGACGCGGTGTTCTCGCTGGACTCGGTGATCACCGCGGTCGGCATGGTCGACAACCTCGGCGTGATGTATGCGGCCGTGACGATCGCCATGGCGCTGATGCTGCTGGCCAGCAAGCCGCTGACCCGCTTCGTCAACAAGCATCCCACCGTGGTGGTGCTGTGCCTGGGCTTCCTGCTGATGATCGGCTTCAGCCTGGTGGCCGAAGGACTGGGCTACAAGATCCCCAAGGGCTACCTGTACGCGGCGATCGCCTTCTCGATCCTGGTCGAGGCGTTCAACCAGTGGGTGCGTTTCAACCGCGAGCGCAACGAGCGCCGCCTGCCGTTCCGCCAGCGCACCGCCGATGCCGTGCTGCGCATGCTGGGCGCGCGCCCGGCCAATGGTCACGACGATGAAGGGGGGGACGGGCAGGTGGACACTGCAGAGCGCTTGCAGCCGGCCGAACACGAGATGATCCGCAGCGTGCTGGGCCTGGCCGATCGCCCGGTGTCGAGCGTGATGACGGTGCGTGCCGACGTGCAGTGGATCGACTTGGCGCGTGGGCAGGAGGATGTGGTGGCACGCTTGGTGGCGTCGCCGCACACCCGCCTGCTGGTGGGTGAGGGTGACCTGGACAGCCTGCGTGGCGTGGTGCAGAGCCGCGACCTGCTGGCCGACCTGCTGCAGGGCAGGCCGCTGCAGTTGGAGGGCAACCTGCGCGAGCCGCAGTACGTGCTGTCCAGTGCCAGCGCGCTGCAGGCGCTGGAACTGATCCGCCAGCACCCGGTGCCGCTGGCGGTGGCGGTGGACGAGTACGGCAGCGTGGAAGGTCTGGTGACCGCCAACGACCTGCTGGCGGCCATTGCCGGTGACCTGGTCGATACCCAGGACGAGCGCTATGGCGTGGTCGCGCAGGGCGAGGACCAATGGGAGGCCGACGGTGCGCTGACTCTGGACGACCTGCAGCGGCTGGCCGGCGTATCGCTGCCGCGCAGTGCCGACTACATGACCATCTCCGGGCTGGTGCTGGAGCAGTTGGGTCGGCTGCCGGACATCGGCGATGTGGTGGAGGTGGCGGGTGTGCGCATCACCGTGCTGGCGATGGAGAAGCGCCGCATCGCCCGCCTGCGGGTGCAGCGCCTCGACGGAATGGCCTGACCCACCTGTTGATGTAGAGCCGAGCCCATGCTCGGCTGCATGTTGAGAAGCCGAGCATGGGCTCGGCGCTACACAACGCCGCCCGCAGCCGTCACCATGGCGGCCCCCACTTTCCCTCCCGGATGGTTGCAGTGCTGAGTACGATCGGTTTGTTGATGGGCCTATATGTGGCCTGGCGCCTGTTCTGGCCACTGCGCATGCCCCCCTGGCAGAAGGTCGTGCTGTCGCTGCTGCTGGTGGGCGTAGCCGTGCAGCTGCGTATCGTCGCCACGTTCTGGGGCACGATGGCCTCGCCCGAGATTCCGAAACTGGCCATCGCCACGCTGGCTACCGGCTCCACGGCGGTGTTGCTGTTGGCGTTGCTGATGCTGGCGATGGATGCGGGCCTGCTCGCGTCCCGCCTGCTGCGCTGGCCACGTGCGGTAGCCGCATTGCGCACGCGGCGCTTGCGGCCGGCGGCCGGCGTGCTGGCGCTGCTGGTCAGTGGTTATGGTGTCAGCCAGGGCATGGCGGTGCCCCATGCCCGGCAGATCGAGGTGAGCATTGCCGGGCTGCCAGCGGCGTTCGACGGCTATCGCGTGCTGCAGCTGACCGACATCCATGCCAGCCGTCTGCTGACCGGCGACTGGGTGCGTAGAGTGGTGGCCGAGAGCAACGCGCTGAAGCCGGACCTGATCGTGATCACCGGCGATCTGATCGATGGCAGCGTCGAGGCCCGTCGCGACGACGCGCGTCCGTTGGCCGATCTGCAGGCGCCGGACGGCGTCATTGCCATCACCGGCAACCACGAGTACTACGCGCAGTACCAGGCATGGATGCAGGCGTTCCGCGCGCTGCACATGCAGGTGCTGGAGAACAGCCACCTGCAGGTGCGACGCGGTGATGCGGCGCTGACCATCGCTGGTGTCACCGACCCGGTGGCGGCGCGTTATGGCCTGCCGCTGCCGGATCTCCAGGCTGCACTTGAGGGTGCCAATCCGTCCGCACCGGTGATCCTGCTCGATCACCGCCCGCGTAATGCACGCGCGGCAGCAGCGCGCGGCGTCAAACTGCAGCTGTCCGGGCATACCCACGGCGGGCAGATCATCGGCATGGACCAATTGGTGAAGCGGGCCAATGGTGGCTTCGTCTCCGGCCGCTACGACGTGGATGGGATGACCCTGTACGTGAGCAATGGCGCTGGCCTGTGGGCCGGATTCCCCGCGCGCATCGGGGTGTCCTCGGAAATCACCCTGATCACGCTGCGCCGCGCCCCGTGACCTGAAGTGGGGCATATCCCTTTCCGCAGAGAATTCGCTGCCTATCGTGCTGGGATCCCTCTGTAGAGCCGAGCCCATGCTCGGCTGAGCCAGGGGTAGCCGAGCCTGGGCTCGGCTCTACAGGTAACCGCCTCCTCAAGAACTCCGCAGCGGTGGCCGCGCATGCGCATTGCGCCGCAGCGACTGAGCCCGCTTGGCGATCGCACGCACGACGACAGCGGTGAAGAGCAACGCGGAGGGTACCGCGTACCAGAAGTTGCCGGGCACGCGCTTGAAGTACGAATAGGTGAACACTGCGGCGATGATCCACATGCCGGTCACGTGCAGGCGACGCCACACGGTGGGGCCCATGCGGCGGGCGATGCCACGATGCGAGGTGATGGCCAGGGCGAGGATGGCTACATAGCCGATCGTGCCCGGCAGGTTGGCCAAGGCCGAGCGTGCCGGCCAGAACGCGGGGTTGAGGATGCCGAAGGCGGTGATCGCCACCGCATGCAGCAGGTGCGAGAACGCGAATGACAGGCCGATGACGCGCCGCTCGCGCAACATGTGCTGGGTGAACGGGCCTGCAGCAGGCTGGCGAACGACGATGCGGTGAACGCGGCCAGGAACAGCAGGAACGACGTGCGTGCAGTGACCCGGATCGCCGCGCGGCTGCCCTCGACCACGTCGGGCTGCAGGGTGAACGCCGCCAGTGCGACGGCGATCAGGACCACAGCCATGGTCACGAAAAGGCGCCAGCCGTGCAGGAAGGAAGTGTTGGAAGCAGCCATGATCAAATCTCGAATCAGACAGGGGTAGTGCCGGCCGCAGGCCGGCAGTCGCAGAACCCGGCCAGCGTGACCAGCACGCCGGCCGCGCATAGTTCGCCCAGCAAGGGCGTGGCCACCACGCGCAGTTCGTCGGCGGCCACGCCATGCGCATCGGCCAGTGCGTTCAGCGCGTCATCCACGTGGGTACCGTCATCAGCGAAGGCCGACAGCAGCGCATACGCCAGTGGTGCCAGTTCCTCGACCTGCAGCTGGTAGTCCGCCAGGCGGCGCAGCAGCAGAAGCGTCGGCTCGCTGGCGGCGGCATCGTCCAGCGCGGCGTCCTCATGCACCGGCCACCGGTAGCCCAATACCCGCACCAGCGGCGACAGCGCCAGCACATCGCTGCCCGCCGGCATGGACTGCAATGAATGCCCGGCATCACGTGCCTCGATGTGCAGCGTCTGCTGCATGCTTTCGTAGTGCGCCAGTTCCGCCGCCCAGCCGGGCAGCGCGAACGCATACTGCACAGCCAGCCACGCAGCGAACTCGCTGGCGATCTGCGGGAACAACGGGGTATGGCAGACGTGATGTGCGTAGTAGTGCTCGACCAGACCGCGCCAGCGCGCTTCGCCCAGCTGTTCCAGCAGTCGCGGCAGGCTGCCTGCCAAAAGGGTGTCCAGGCTGTCGATGCACAGGCGGCGGTAGACCGCCATCCGCCGTGCCTCGACGCCATCGGGCGCAGGCATCGACGGGTCCCGTACATGATCGGCCCAGCGCCGTTGCACGATGGCCAGCGACTCAGCCATGGGCCACCTCCTGCCAACGTGCCTCAACCTGCGCCTGGCGGATGTGCGCAACCTCGGCCAGCAACTCCGCCAGCGGCGGAAAGTTGAAGTCGCGTTCGAGCAGCGTGGGGCGCACGCCCAACCGCGCATAGGCCTCGCGCAGGAGCGCCCAGACCACGCCTTTCACCGGCGCCCCATGGGTATCGATCTTGAAGCCGTCGTCTTCATCGAAGTGGCCCGCTACGTGCAGCGAGGCGACACGGTGGGACGGCACGCGAGCCAGGAATTCGAAGGCGTCGTAACCGTTGTTGCAGGCATTGACGAAGACGTTGTTGACGTCCAGCAGGAGGTCGCAGTCGGCTTCGGCGAGCACGGCGTTGATGAAGTCGATCTCGCTCATGTCCGCGCCGGCAACGGCGTAGTAGGAAATGTTCTCCACGGCGATGCGTCGGCCCAGCATGTCCTGCACCTGGGCGATACGGCCGGCGACATGGTGAACGGCCTCGGCGGTGAACGGCAGTGGCAGCAGGTCGTAGACATGGCCACCGGCGGCGCAGTAGCTCAGGTGTTCGCTGTACAGCTGCACCTGGTGCAGGTCGAGGAAGGCACGGGTCTGTGCCAGCAGGGTGCGGTCCAGCGGATCAGGACCGCCCAGCGACAGCGACAGGCCGTGGCAGGTCAAGGGGTGGCGCTCGCTGAGTTGGCGCAGCGCGTCGCCGTGTGCACCGCCGACGCCGATCCAGTTGTCGGGGGAGACTTCGAGAAAGTCGATGGCACCGGCCGGCATGGCCAGCAGTTCGTCGATCAGGCCACGGCGCAGGCCAAGACCGGCGGCATGGGTGGGCAGGGGCAGGGACATGGCGGATGCTCCACAGAGAGCGCCGCCTTGAAGGCGGCGCCGGCTGAACGTCGATCAATCGGCAACGCGGGAGAACAGGCCCTTCGGCATCGGCTTGCCGTTGGCGGTGTAGACGCTGCGCAGGTAGTCGTGCGCTTCCTGCTCGCTGATGTAACCGTCGTGGTCGGTGTCGATGCGGTCGAACTCGGCGGCACGCTTGGCGGCCACAGCGTTGAATTCGGCACGCGAGACCTTGCCGTCGTGGTCGCGATCAGTGCGGGCAAACGAGGCGTCGCCGCACTTGCCTTCGCCACACTGGCCCTCGGCCACCTTGGCCTTGCCGGCGGGCTTGCCGGTGGTGGCCTTGTTGGCCCCGCACTTGCCTTCACCGCACTTGCCTTCGGCGGCGCTCATGGCCACCGCGCTGATCGCCAGCGGCTGGATCGCCGCGGCCTGGCCGGCCAGCAGCAGGCCACCGGCCAGGGCGATGCCGATGGCACCGATGCGCGGCAGGCGAGAGGAAGATGTGTTCTTGGTCGAGATGGACATGGTGGTGACTCCTTGGGAAAGCACGCGGGGCGTGCGGGATGGACGCCGCCGAAGAGGCGACGGAAAGCGAAACGCGCGGGAACAGGGGAGTCGGCTCAGGCGGCGCGGCGACAGCGCAGCAGATGGCCCAGCAGCAGCACACCGCCGAGCAGGGCACCGCCGAAGCCGATGCCGGGCAACAGCGCGGCAACCGGCAGCAGCAGGGCGATCAGGCTGACGCCCCAACCCAGGCCGTCATTGCCTGCCGTGGCACGGCCGGGGCCGGCCAGCAGCCGGTCCACGCTGAGTGCGCCACCGCCGTTGAGGATCAGTGGCAGCAGCATGGCCAGGAACAGCAACGGCAGCTTGAAGTTGCCGTAGCCCTGGTCGGTGATCGCATAGCCCTGCCAGAGTTCACCCAGGCCGTTCCATTGGTCGGGCCAGTGCACGGCGGCGATGGCAACGATGGTGAGTACCCAGAACACGTAGGCAACCGAGCGCGTGGCCAGGCCGAGCAGCAGCATCACTGCACCCACCAGTTCCAGCCACGTGGCCAGCTGCCAGTTCAGCGACGCGGGCAGTGTGGAGAACGGGAACGGGAAGCGGCCTTCCAAGTCGGCGAACCAGTTCTGGCCGCCCAGCTTCTCGCGGCCGGATTCAAAGAACTCCCAGGCCAGCAGGGTGCGCAGCGCCAACGGCGAGAGCCAGCGGCCGACGGCGTCCAGGCGGGGCGTATACACGGAAGAAGCGGTGCTGATCATGGTGGTGTCCTGCGGGCCAGTGGTCGATGGAAGCCATTCCAGGCGGCGCAGGTATCGGCAACGTGTGCCGTTGCCCGGGGTTTTGTCAGCGACTGTGGCCGCGGCCGGGGTTTCGTACAGTCAGATACAAAGACGATGCGCTGATGCGCATCGGGGCGTTGCGCGCCCGCGTGCGGGCAGCGATATCCACCCGAAAGCGCCCGGCCAGGACCGGCGCGCGAATGTATCCCACTGTAGAAACCCGCCTGCGCCCTACAGTCCGGTACAACTCCGCGCTGCGGAGAAACAGCGCCGATACACCGGCAGGCGGAAATGGCCACTCCCAACTCCGGAGTGCCCCCCATGATCCGTACCTGCTTGCTGGCCGCCGCTCTCGCCCTCGCCGCCGCCCCTGCCTTCGTTGCCCAGGCCGATACCGTTGCACCGCCCACCGTCATCCTGGTGCACGGCGCGTTCGCTGATGGCTCCAGCTGGAGCAAGGTCATCAGCACCCTGCATGACTGGAAGCTGCCGGCGGTGGCCGTGCAGAATCCGCTCACCTCGTTGGCCGACGACGTCGCCGCCACCCGTCGTGCGATTGCCGCTGCGCCTGGCAAGGTGGTGCTGGTCGGCCACAGCTGGGGTGGCACGGTCATCACCGAAGCGGGCAATGACCCGAAGGTGCAGGCGCTGGTGTACGTGGCCGCGTTCGCACCGGATGCAGGACAGTCTTCGGCGCAACAGGGCGAGGGTTTCCCGGTTGGCCCGGGCCTGGCCCGACTGCAGGAAAGGGATGGCTACCTGACGTTGCCGGCTGATGCCGTCGCCCAGGACTTCGCGCCGGACGTGATGAAGAAGTCGGCCGCACTGCTGTACAGCACGCAGGTCCCGTTGAAGGCCAGCGCGCTGGGCGAAGTAGTGAACGTTGCGGCGTGGCGCAGCAAGCCGAGCTGGTACGTGCTCAGCCGCGATGACCGCATGCTGTCGCCGCAGCTGCAGGCCGCCACCGCCAAGCGCATCGGTGCACAGCTGCAATCGATCGGCAGCAGCCATGTGTCGCTGCTTTCGCATCCGGCGCAGGTGGCCGACAGCATCCTGGAAGCGGCGGGAGTGAAGCCGGCCGAATTGCCGCTGGCCGAGCAGGGGGGCTGAACGATGGCCGCCCTGCGTGTGTGTGCGCTGCCGTTGCTGCTGAGCCTGCTGGGTGGGGCTGCGCTACTGATGGCCTGGCGCAGCCCGGAGGCCGACGCGCAGCCGGCACAGGCCGTTCCCGCCGCCGGGTTCGACGGTGGCGGGCCCTGGCACAACAGCCCACCGCTCACACTGAAGCAGTTGCGGGGGCAGGTGGTGCTGGTCGAGTTCTGGACCTACACCTGCAGCAACTGCCTCAACGTGGCGCCGTATGTTCACCGGTGGCATGCACGCTACGCGCCGCAGGGTCTGAGGGTGATCGGCGTGCATACGCCGGAGTTTGCCCATGAAGGGCTGCCCGGCAACGTGCGCAAGGCCATCGCACGGTTGGACATCACCTGGCCGGTGGTGCAGGACAACCAATACCGGATCTGGAACGCCTGGCGCAACCGCTTCTGGCCCGCACTGTACCTGCTCGACCGGCAGGGGCGGGTGGTCTACCGCCATTACGGCGAGGGCGACTACGCACGTACCGAAAGCGAGATCCAGCGCCTGCTGGCCAGCCCCTGAGCCGCGCTACCATGGCCGCGCAGCGCGGCCCTGACCTCCGTCTTCATCGAGAACGCAATGAACCATGTACCGCACATCCTGGTCGTCGACGATGACAGCGAGATCCGCCAGATGCTGGCCGACTACCTCCAGCGCAACGGCCTGCGCGTGAGCCAGGCCGACGGTGGCCGGGCCATGCGGGCGCTGATGGATACCCATGCCGTGGATCTGGTGGTGCTGGACGTGATGATGCCGGGCGAGGACGGACTGAGCCTGTGCCGCAACCTGCGCGCCGGCAAGCATCGGGCGGTACCGGTGGTGCTGCTGACCGCGCGCGACGACGAGACCGACCGCATCATCGGCCTTGAAATGGGCGCCGACGACTACGTGACCAAGCCCTTTTCTTCGCGCGAGCTACTGGCACGCATCAATGCGGTGATCCGTCGCACGCAGATGCTGCCGCCGAACCTGCAGGTGAGCGAAGCCGGCCGCCAGTTGGCCTTCGGCGAGTGGCGCCTGGATACCACCGCCCGCCACCTGCTGGATGCACAGGGCACCGCGTATCCGCTCAGCGGCGCCGAGTTCCGCCTGTTGCGCGTGTTCCTCGATCACGCCAATCGGGTGCTCAGCCGCGACCAGCTGCTCAGCCTCACCCAGGGCCGTGATGCCGAACTGTTTGATCGCTCGATCGACCTGCTGGTCAGCCGCGTGCGCCAGCGCCTGGGTGATGACGCGCGCGAGCCGACCTACATCAAGACCGTGCGCAGCGAAGGGTATGTGTTCAGCCTGCCGGTGCAATTGCTGGGGCCGGACGAATGAACACCGCCGCACGTCGTCCACGCTGGCCACGCACGCTGTCGGCGCGTCTGCTGCTGGTGCTGCTGGGCGGACTGTCCCTGGCCCACGCACTGTCCTTCGGCCTGCTGTTCTTCGAACGCTACCAGTCCACCCGCAGCATGATGCTGCGCAACCTCGACGAGGATGTGGCAGTGAGCGTCGCGCTGCTGGAACATTTGCCTGCGGAGCAGCGTGAGGCCTGGGTGCCGCGGCTGGAGCGGCGCACCTACCGCTATCTGCTGCGCCCGGCCGCGGCCGGACCAGGGCTGCAGACCGATCGTGCACGCCAGGTCACGGCGATCATCGACGACAGCCTGCAGCACCGCTATCCGTTGCAGGCGCGCCAGGTGGCTCGCCTGCCGGAGCGGTTCGAGGTGGAACTGCGCCTGCACGACGGCACACCCTTGACCATTGAAGTCACCCCGTCGGGCCTGCCGCTGGCACGTTGGCTGCCCGCCGTGCTGCTGCTGCAGCTGGCGCTGCTGCTGGTGTGCGCGTGGCTCGCAGTGCGTCTGGCCATGCGCCCGCTGCAGCAGTTGTCGCATGCGGTGGAGCATCTGCAGCCGGGCAAGGACGGGCCTGCACTGCCTGAAGATGGCCCTGCGGAAGTAGGCGGCGCAGCAGCCGCACTCAATGCCCTGCAGACACGCATTCGTGGCCATGTCAGTGAACGCCTGCAGATCCTGGCCGCGATCTCGCATGACCTGCAGACCCCCATCACGCGCATGAAGCTTCGGGTGGAGACCCTGCCTGAAGACAGCACCCAGCAGCGCCTGCTGGCCGACCTCGATCACCTTGGGCAGCTGGTGCGTGAGGGCGTGGCCTATGCGCGCAGCAGCCACGTTGCCGCTGGCGCGCCGGTGTCGATGGACCTGGGCGCGTTCCTCGCCAGTGTGGTCGGCGACTACGAGGACATGGGCAAGCCGGTCACTGGCGGTGCGCCCGCTGGACTGGTCGTGCAGACCTGGCCGCAGCCGCTGCGCCGCGTGGTCGGCAATCTGGTCGACAACGCATTGCGCTACGCCGGCGCCGCCGAGATCGAGGCGGGCCGCGATACGGCCGGAAGGGTGTGGATCAGCATTTCCGACCGTGGCCCCGGCATTCCCGAGGACCAGCTGCAGGCAGTGCTGGCACCGTTCCACCGGCTGGAGAGCTCGCGCAACCGCGATACCGGAGGGACCGGTCTGGGACTGGCCATCGCGGGGCAGCTGGCGCAGTCGCTGGGTGGTTCGCTGAGGTTGCACAACCGCGAGGGTGGAGGGCTGCGGGCGGAACTGCAGCTGCCGGGCTGAGTTGCCCGGCCTTGTGTTCCAGCAAGGATGCTTCTGCTTCGGCCCTGGCGGTGAGCGCTTCACCGGTCATGAAACCCAGTGCATGCACGCAGTCGACAGCCGATGACCGGCATTTCACCCCGTCCATGCCACGCTGCGCGGAACCTGCCCAACCGGGACCGAGGCTGTTGAAGGCGAACACGCAATGACTGCGGCGCGGCAGCGCTCGATGTGGGTGGCGGGCCTGTCCACGGTGGTGGAGTGGTACGACTTCACCCTGTACCTGTACTTCGCCACGGTGCTGTCGCGGGTGTTCTTCGGCGGTGGCGAGCAGGCGTTGCTGGTGACCTTGGCTGGCTTCGCGGTGTCCTACCTGATGCGTCCGCTGGGCGCGCTGTGCTTCGGCCACCTGGGCGACCGCCTGGGCCGGCGCTGGATGCTGCTGGCTTCGATGGCGTTGATGGCAGCGGCGATGCTGGCCACTGCACTGCTGCCGACAGAGGCCACGGCCGGTACGACGGCCGGCGTGCTGCTGCTGATCCTGCGCTGCGTGATGGCGTTTTCGGTGGGCGGTGAGTACACCGGGGTGGTGGCGTACCTGCTGGAAAGCGCACCGGCGCGACGACGTGGCCTGGTGACCTCGCTGGCCTCGGCCGCCAGCGAAGTGGGCGCCCTGCTGGCGGTAGCGATCTCTGCACTTACCGTCGCGCTGCTGCCCACACCGCAGCTGGACAGCTGGGGCTGGCGGATTCCGTTCCTCGTCGGCGCTGCGCTTGCGCTGGTGATCCTGATTGCGCGTTCGGGCATGCACGAGTCGCCGGAGTTCGAGCGCCAGCGCCGCGAAGGCAGCATTCCCGCCACACCACTGCGGCATGTCCTGCAGCATCATCCGTTGGCGGTGGCGCGCACGTTCGCGATTTCGGCGCTGGGATCGATCACTTACTACGTGGGCATCACCTATGTGCCTGCATTCCTGCACGCGCAGGGCCACGATGAGGGTGACGCACTGTGGCTATCGACGATCGCGGCGGTGGCAGTGATCGCGATCACGCCCCTGTGTGGCGCATTGTCGGACCGCGTCGGACGACGTCCGGTGTTGTTGGGCCTGACCGTGCTGGCAGCGCTGCTGCCGCTGTCCCTGTTTGCGTGGATGGCACAGGCGACGGCGCTGGGCATCGTGCTGGCGGCGGTGCTGCTGGCCTGCGTGGCCGGCGGTGTAAGCGCGGTGGCGGCCCCGGCCACGGCTGAGCAGTTCCCAGGCGAAGGCCGGGTCAGCGGGCTGGCACTGGGAGTAACAATGGCCACTGCCTTCTTCGGCGGGGCAACGCCATGGCTGGCGCAATGGTGGGTGGAGCGCAGCGGCTGGGCGGCGGCGCCGGGCGCGATGATCGCGCTGGTGGCGGTGCTGGTGCTGCCGGTGCTGTGGACCCTGCCCGAGACGGTCCCGGGCAGGGCCAGGCGCTAGCCGGTCAGACCTTCAGGGTCTGCTCGATGTCGGCCAGTACCGCGGCCGCATCCACACCGATGGCGATCGACTGCACCACGTGGCCGTCCCACACGCTGGGGCCGAATGCCAGGCCTTCCGGCTTGGGAATGGTCATGCCGCGGGCGACGCCGTCGGTGGCCACGCGCACGCTGGCGCGCTCGAACTGGAACAGTTCCGGGCGGGTCAGCGCGATGCACGCGCAGCAGTCATGCACGACCATGCCCTTGTGGCCGGCCTGCAGGTAGAAGTCCACATAATCCTGCGACAGCGCACGGACCAGCTCGGCGTCGGCACCGCCGATGGTGGCCAGCTTATCCAGGCCGTCACGGTCCATTTCCACGCGGGTGGTCACGTCCAGGCCGATCGCGGTGACTGGCCAGCTGGCGGTGAACACCACGTCGGCGGCTTCGGCATCGCCCCAGATATTGGCCTCGGCGGCCGGGGTGATGTTGCCGTTGACGTGGAAGGCGCCGCCCATGATCACCACGCCGCGTACCAGGCCGGCGATGTCCGGGGCCTGCTGCAGGGCCAGGGCCAGGTTGGTCATGCGGCCGACTGCGACCAGGGTCACTTCGCCCGGATGGGCGCGGACCAGATCGATGATCAGCTGATGGGCCGGGCGGGCATCGGCGGCCACGTCCAGGCTGGCCGGCACCGGGTGGTTGCCCAGGCCGTTGTGGCCATGGATGTGGACCGGCCAGGCTTCGGGGGTGGCTTCCGGCTGCAGCGGGCCATCGGCACCGCGCGCGACCGGGGCGGCGAAGCCCCAGGCCTGCTTCAGGTACAGCGCGTTGTGCGTGGTCGACTCCACCGAGGCATTGCCGAAGGTGGTGGTGACACCGATCAGGTCGATCTGGGCGTGCTTGTGCAGGTACAGCAGGGCCAGGGCGTCGTCGACGCCCGGGTCGGTATCGAAAATGACTTTCAGCATGTTGTTGTTCTTCTTCTTCCGTGTGGTGCGGGGGGCGCCGGCGGCCCGAAGGCAGGCCGGCGCGCCCTACATTGTCCCATCTTCATGACAGGCAGGGCGAACCGCGGCGTCGGTGGGGGCATATCATCGCCTTCAAGGTAGGGTGTCGACTCGAACCGTTTGAGAGCTGTCCTGCCAGACTCCGAACCATCTTCATCGATGACGAGCCAGTGCCACTTTGCATTGCCGACACCTACTATGCAGAGAACGGCAGCAGTTCCGTATTTGAAGAGCGCACCTGGCTCATTGGCAGGAGGTGACTCCTTGGTGGAAACAATTGCAGAGAGTTTCAGGAAAATAGCGATGAAATATCAACTAACAGAAGGACAGCTCAATGGTCCAGCTCAACTTTCGGCCATTGATAGCCTGCCAGAAGACTTGAGAACGGCACTCCCTAAGAGCTACCTTGAATTCCTTAAGATTCACGACGGCGGCGAAGGATTCATTGGCGATAACTACATAATTTTTTGGAGGGCAGAAGAGCTGGTTGATTTCAATCGTGAATATGAAGTCGAGACGGATGCGCCCGGTGTATTTTTGTTCGGCTCCAGCGGGGGAGGAGAAGCGTATGGATTCGACATGTGGGATGTCGCTATGCCGGTAGTAATGATTCCTTTTATAGGCATGGATCGTCAATACGCCATCGTGGTAGCGGCCGACCTTCCGGATTTATTTGCGCAATTGGCAGAGCGAGAATGATTGGCCTGGATAAGCACGCACGCCCTAAAGGCATGGAGCTGTTCGAGCTTAGACCCGTTATCGTTGGTGGTGATCCGGTCAGCCCTGAGAACAAAGCCTGGTTGACGAGAGAGCAGCATTTTGAGGCTGTGCGCTACTGGAATAGGATTGTCAGAAGTCTGCGTGATGGGCCGAAGTAGCTGGAGATAGAACGGTGTAGAAGGAGTAGGTCAGGAGCGGCCAGCTGCTATATCAGACATCTTGAATTGCTAAGCGAACCGGAGGATGTCCGGCTCGCGCAAGATGGTTTGTAGAATTCCTGCAGGTCTGACTAAAATGCTTGGTCAACATTTATCGATAGCCTCGCAGAGTATTTATTCGAGCGGAAATCCGATGGAAAAGCCGCGCTGCAACCAATGGATCAGTCGCGGTAGGTATGCCCCCCCCTGCTCAAGGAGCTGCGCCATGCTGGTGGTAACCCTGGTCTTGGTCGCCCTGGTATTGGGCTTGAACCTCGTCGCCACCTTCGTGGTGCTGGGGCGCGAAGAGGTGTCGGCGGGCGGCCGGACGGTGCAGCTGTTGCTGGTATGGCTGCTGCCGCTGGTCGGCGCCATCCTGTGCCTGGCAGTGGCCACGGCCGATGGCTCCGGCAGCCGGGGGGATGGCGGCGGAAGCCATGACACCTCCGTTGGCTATGCCAGTGACAACCACAGCCATCACAGCTACAGCAGCTCCGACTGCGGAAGCGACGGTGGCAGCGGTGACGGCGGCAGCTGCGGTGGCGGCGATTGACGAGATGTTCCGGGATGCGGGCCAGCGGCCGGCACTACCAGGGCGTGACCTCGGCTGGGTAGTGCCGGCCGCCGGCCGGCAACCTCATCCGCTCAACCGCCGCCTTCGGTCGGCAATGGCGCCGGCACGTTCAACAGCCCGCCCGCTGCCACATAGGCGGCCAGGGCCTGGCCCTGGCTGAGCAGATGGCGCTCCATGGTGCGTTCGGCAGCCTGCGCATCGCGGCGGCGGAAGCACTCCATCAACTCGCGGTGTTCGGCCAGCGATTGCGCGGTGCGCCCCGGGGTCAGCAGCTGGCGGCCGCGATGCATCTTCAGGATGCGGTGCAGGTCGTGGGTGATGCGGATCAGCCACGGGTTGCCGGCGTAATGCTGCACGGTTTCGTGGATCAGGTAGTTGTTGCGGTAGTACTCGGCGATGTTGCCCTCGGCCGCCGCCGCTTCCATCGCTGCATGCAGGGCTTCCAGTTGTTGCACGCCGGCATCGTCGATGTGCCTGACCGCCTCGTGTGCGCAACGGCCTTCCAGCATGGCCATCACCGGGAACAGCTGGTTGAGGTCTTCCAGGGTCAGCCGGGTGACCCGGCTGCCACGACCGGCATCGATCTGCACCAGGCCTTCGGCGGCCAGCAGCTTCAGCGCCTCGCGCAGGGGCGTACGGCTGATGCCCAGTTCTTCGCACAGCGCGGGCTCGTCGATCCACCCGCCCGGCGGCAACCGGTAGTCATAGATGCGCTCGCGCACGTGTTCGGCCACCTCTTCGTACAGAGGCGCGCGCTTCTTCGGGGACCGTGGAGCAGGGGCGATGACCATGGTGGAAGTGTACCGCCAGGTAGTGCCGGCCGCTGGGTGGTTACATCCAGCCGGGCACCACGAACACCAACCACGCCAGCAGCGGCCCCAGCGCCACCACCAGACCGCTGTAGACCAGGAAGCGGCGGAACAGGGTCTCCCGTTCTTCCTTGGCGGCCGAGGCGACGACCAGCGCGCCATTGGTCGAGAACGGGCTGACATCGACGATGGTGGACGACACCGCCAGCGCGCAGATCACGCCGGCCGCGCCGAGATGGCCCTGCATCAGGAACGGCACCGCCAGCGGAATGGTCGCGCCCAGCACTGCGGCCGACGAGGCGAACGCGGAGACGATGCCACCCACGTAGCAGACCAGCAGCGCACCGAGCAGCGGGATGCCGATGTTGGACACGCCGTTGCCGATGAAATCCACCGCGCCGGCATGTTCCAGCACGCCGATGTAGGTCACCACGCCACAGATCAGCAGCACGGTGGACCAGCTGATGCCATCGACCGCGCCCTTCTGGCTCTGCGGCGACAGCAGCGCCAGCGCCACCGCCACGGTGATCGAGACCAGGCCGACGTTGAGGTTGTAGATCAGCGCAGCAACACCCAGGCCCAGCAGGCCGATCAGAGTGAACAGCCGTTCGCGGGTCAGGTTCACCGCATCCAGAGCGGCGGGATCATTGGACAGGGTGCCCCCGCCAGCGGCTACCAGCGCGCCGTGGCCTTCGATGGCGAACTGGCGTGAGGATGCCTGCGGGCCACCGGCCATTGCCAGTTCGGCACTGCCGATCGTTCCGGCCGCGGTGACCGAACCACGCCGCAGCAGGGCGATGCCGCCGAAGGCGAAGAAGCAGATCGTGGCCATCATGAAGTTGAAGCCGAGACTGGTCAGGAACACCGCCATTTCAGTCACGTCCAGCCCGGCTTTCTGCACCACGCCGTTGGTGATGCTGCCGTACACGCTGATGGGCGAGAACCCGCCGGCCTGCGCGCCATGGATGACCAGCAGGCCCATCATCAGCGGGTTGATGTTGTACTGCTTGGCAAAGCGCAGCGCGACCGGGCCGATGATCGCGACCGCCGCCGGGCCCAGCGCACCGAACGCGGTGAGCACCGCGGTGATCACGAACATCACCCACGGAATGGCCACGATATGGCCGCGCACGGCTTTCACAGCCCAGTGCACCAGCAGGTCGATGGTGCCGTTCTTCTGCGCGATGGCGAACAGGTAGGTGATGCCGACCAGGGTCAGGAACAGATCGCCGGGGAATCCGGCCAGGACCTCCTTGCCGCCCATGTCAACCCACAGCCCACCGATGATGAAGGCCAGCGCGAAGGCGACGGCACCCATGTTGATCGGCATCGCCGTGGCGACGATGAACATGATCACCAGGCCGATGATCGTTGCGATTTGTGGACTCATGCGCCCTCCCAGACACGTGGCTCACGTACAGCGCGGATGGAGACCCGCCATCCCGGGGTAAGGCGACGTACGGCGTATTGCGTGATACGTACTGCTCGAACCCGTTACTGAAGCCGTTCCAGCGCGCTGCGGACCCATGCCGCGGCGCCGGCCAGGCTCTGGAACTCTTCCACCGCGCGCACCTCGCAGCACGGATAATCGGACGCGACCATGCGGGCCAAGGCATTGCCCGGGCCCAGCTGCAGGAACACCCGCGCACCGCGCTCGTAGGCCTGGCGCATCACCTGCGCCCACTCGATGGTCTGCGCCAGTTGCAACGACAGCGTGTGGACCGCCGTTGCGCGATCCCGCACCGGACGCGCATCGATGCCGGCCAGCAGCGGCAAGCGTGGGCCCTGCAGCGCCGAGGCATCGAGTGCGGCGGCGAACGGTGCGACAGCAGAGCGGAGCAGCGGCGTATGCGCGGGCACATGCACCGGCAGCGGGCGGATCTCCGCACCCTGCGCGCGAGCGTCATCGGCCAGCGCCTGCAGAGCGGTCTGCGTGCCGCCGACGATGAAGTGATCGCGGCCGTTGGCGATGGCCAAATGTGCGCCGTGTGCATCACACAGCGGCTGCAGGATATGGCGCTCCAGCCCCAGCACGGCCTGCAGGCCTGCATCGGCAGGGCTGGCGGCATCCATCAGCCGCGCGCGCTGCGCGGCCAGGCTCAGGCAGGTGCTCGCATCAACGCTGCCGGCAACCACATGCGCCGCCAGTTCACCGATGCTGTAGCCGGCCACCAGCACCGGTGCTGGCACTGCTTCGCGAAGTCCCTGCCAGTGCGCGAGGCTGGCTGCACACAGCAGGGGCTGCGCGAGTGCATTGCCGAAGCGCGATTCGTCAGCGGCCGCCGCGAACACATCGCGTCCAAGCACTGCGCTGGCGGTCTCCAGTACGTCGCGCGCGGCCTGCAGATCGCGCACGCGGTCGAACATCGCCGCATGCTGCGCACCTTGGCCGGGGCAGAGCAGGGCCAGGCTCATGCGCCCTCCTGCTGCAGCAGGAACCAGCTGCAGGCCAGCAGGTCGGCGCTGCCACCGGGACTCAGGCGGCGCGCGATGAAGCCCTCACCCACGCGGTGCAGGCGTAACTGCCAGCCGGGTGCGAAGGCACCGCCCGCTTCGATGAAGCGGCGCGCCTCCTGCTGCGCCCAGGCCAGGCCGTCGGCGCCACCACGGTGCAGCAGGTTGAGATCGTCCACGTGCGCGACCAACTGCATCAAGGTCTGGCACATCGCCGCGTCACGCGGCAGGCCGGTGTGCAGGGCATGGCGCAGGGTCGGTACGGCCAAGTCGCGCAACACGGGGTAACCGGCGGCGGCCTGTTCGCGCACGCCCGGTACGCCGTGGCGCACGCGCGCGCGCTGGCCGGGGCTGGAGGCATCCAGCGGTGCCGTGGCGAACGCATCAGCCCAGTGCTGCACGGCCAGACAGACCTGCGCGGCCGGCGCGGCGTGGCCCTGCTGGCGGCGGCAGCGTGCGGCAGCGGCGACCAGCAGGCCCAGGCTGAAGATGGCGCCGCGGTGGGTATTGATACCGCCAGTGGCGCGCAGCATCGCGTGCTCGGCGGCGATACCGTGCGCGCGCAGGATGGCGAACGGCGCGTCAGCGGCACCGGCGTCGGCAATCGCGGTGAAGAAGTGGCGCAGCGAGAACAGGCTGCGCAGGAACGTACCGGCGTCCATGTCGTCATGGCTGCCGGTATCGAAGGGGGTGACCAGCCCTGGCTTGGGCGCGCAGGCCAGTTCGGCATGCAGGCTGGTGATGGCCAAGCGGCCCAGACGCGCGCTGTCGATCGCGTTTGCATCCTGCAGCCGGGACTGGAAGACCGCGCTCACGCCGCCGCTCCGGCAGTCTCGAACAGGCGCTCGCGGACGTCCAGTGCAGCACCCTCCAGGCGCTTCACCAGCACCTGGCGGCTGTCACCGGCAAACTCGCGCCAGTTCACCGCGCCGCCATCAGGCAGGCACAGTTCACCATCGACCCGGCGGGCATGCGCGTGCTCCCAGGCGTTCAGGCGTGCGGCAAGCGCGTCGGCCTGCGTACGGCTCTCAACCTGCCACAGCAGGTCGATGTCCGAGCATGCGTGCACATAGGGCAGGCCGCTGAGGTGCTGCCAGGCGAAGGCGCCGAACACGCGTGCCGGTGCAACGCTCGCCAGTGCGTGCAGGGCCCTCTGCCAGTCGGTTGGCACGCCCCGGGTGAGTACCGCGTCCAGTGCGGGCGGCAATTGCAGGCGCTGCACATCCTGCTGCGGCACGCGCAGCGCAAGGCGCAGCTTGCCTTCGCCCGGTGGCAGCGGCACGCCCAAGCGCAGGCGCGGGTCGGGGTCATCCGCGGCGCGGCGCGCCACCATGGCCGGCAGACCCTGCGCGAACCACGCTGCCAGGCGCGGTTCCTGCGCAGCCACGTCGGCCCGCCAGTCGGCGTGGGCCGACAGCCAGACCAGCATGTGGCGTGCGGGCTGATCAGGCATCGCTGCGGGCCACCGCATCTGCAACATCCGCCGCCAGTGCACGACCGCCGCGCTGTGCAGCCAGCGCCGCGCGTGCATCGCCGTCGCTGGGTGTGCGCAGGGCCCGCAGCAGGTGCTGGGCAAGATCGCCATCCCACAGCGATTCCACCGCACCCATCGCCACGTAGTTGGCCACGCCCGGCGCGAACACCGGCGAGCTCTGGCTGAGTGCCTGCAGCTTCTCCAGCGGTTGCTTGGTTACCCGGGCCATCGCGCGCAGGTCCATCACCCGTACCTGTGCATCGGGCAGGGCATGGATGTGGTCGGCCATCAGGCCGAAGGACAGGAATCCGCCGCTCACCGATTCGCCGTAGACCAGGGTGACCAGACGCGCGCCACGGCGGCGGGCCAGATCGAGAGCCTGCGCGAGATGCGCGAAGTAGCCGTTGATGCCCAGCAGCTCATCGCGGCGCGCCAGGCGCTGGCCGGCAGTGTCCGCCAGCATCACGATCGACCGCTGCGGGTGTGCGGCGGTGCTGGCAAGCACGGTCCCGGCCAGCGCCAATGCATGGTCGACGCCAACCTCGATGCGATCGGTGGTGCCGATCACGGTCACCTCGCCATCGTCGGTGGTGGCGGTACCGGTCAGCACCGAATCCTGGATGTCGATACGATGGCCACGCGGGAACAAGGCATCGAGCAGAGACTGCAGCGGTGCGCTCATGGCAGCCTCCGGGCGGCGGTGGCGGCAAGGAAGGCGTCGGTGTCCAGCAACGGCAGTCGTTCGGGTTCGGCGATGCCTTGGCGGGCCCAGATTTCCAGCCCATCGCGGCAGTCGCCCCAGGCCTGCATTCGGGCTTTCAACGCCGCATGGCGTTCCTGCAGCGCGGCTAGCGCAGCATCGGTATCCGTGCTGGTGGCATCGGGTTGCAGCGCATTGCTTGCGGCCTGCGCGAAGGCTTCGATGGCGTCGGGTACCAGCACCTGTGCCTGGTCGATCAGATAGCGGTGCTTGCCGCCGGTCACGCGCCAGACCAGTGCACGGTCGCGCGAGTCGAACTCTTCGACGCCGCGTACCGTCTCGATCACTTCCGGTCCGGACAACGACAGCCGGCCTTCCTCGGACATGATCACCGTGGTGCAGCAGCGGGCGACGATGCCCATGCCGCCGAACGCACCGTTGCCGCTGCCGATCAGCGCGATGACCGGCACGCCCGCTGCACGCGCGTCCAGGGTGGCGCGCATGATTTCGGAGATCGCAATCAGGCCCGCATTGGCTTCGTGAAGCCGCACGCCGCCGGTATCGAGCAGCAGCAGCACGCCGTCAGGGCGGGTGTGCGCCGCACGGCGCAGCAGTCCGGTCAGCTTGGCGCCATGCACTTCGCCCACGCCACCGCCCATGAACTGCCCCTGCTGCGCGGCCAGCAGTACGTGCTTGCCGCGCAGCGTGGCCTCGCCGACGACGATGCCATCGTCGAACGCGGCCGGCTGGTCCAGCTGGGCCAGGTGCGGGCTCATCATCCGCCGCGCCGGGCCAAGGAACTCGCGGAACGAGCCGGCGTCAACCAGCGCGGCGATGCGTTCGCGCGCATCGGCTTCGTAGTAGCTGTGGCGCTGTACGTGGCTCATGGCGTGCCTCCGGCCAGCAGGGTTTCGACGGCCTGGTCGAGGCGCAGGCTGACCACGGCCGGGGTCGCACCGGCGTCGTTGATCGAGACGCGCACATCGCGCAGCGGATGACGCTTTGCGAAGTCGTTGATCACCGCCTGCCAGATGCTGCCGAAGCCCTGCGCGGCGGTGATGACGCGCACCGTCATCGCGCCCTGCTGCGCCACCGGTTCCAGCAGGATTTCCAGGTTGCCCGACGCCAGCACGCCCACCAGCACCGCATCGCGCGGGAACTGCACGGCGGTGCGGCCGTCGAATCGATAGTCGAGGGTATCCATGCTCTGTCCTTACCAGTTGCGGAAGCGCTTGGGCGGGTCGTAGAGGCCACCGGACCAGCGCACCAGGTCCTTCACCGAGCGTGCGGCCAGCAGATCGCGGCTGGCGTCGCGCGGCGAAATACCCAGGTCGTCCGGGCGACGGATCACGCCACGGTCGCGCAGGTTCTCCACCATCGCGCGGTCGCGGCCAAGACCGACGGCGGTGTAGCCGGATACGCCGCGGATCGCCTGTTCGCGTTCCTCCGGCGTGCGGCACAGCAGCAGGTTGGCGATGCCTTCCTCGGTCAGCACATGGCTGACGTCATCGCCGTAGATCATCACCGGCGGCAAAGGCATCTGTGCGCGCTCGGCCAGGTCCCAGGCATCGAGGCGCTCGACGAAGGCCGGGGCCATGTGCTCGCGGAAGGTTTCCACCATCTGCACCACCAGCTTGCGCCCGCGTGGCATCTCGCCCGGGCGTGCGGCCTGCTGGCCGGCCTTGATCCAGGCCTCGCTGGCGTGGCGGCGGCCACGTGCGTCCGAGCCCATGTTCGGTGCGCCACCGAAGCCGGCGATGCGGTCGCGGGTGGCAGTGGAACTGTTGCCCTGCAGGTCGATCTGCAGGGTGGAACCGATGAACATGTCGCAGGCATACAGGCCTGCGGTCTGCGAGAACGCGCGGTTGGAACGCATCGAGCCGTCGGCTCCGGTGAAAAACACATCGCCGCGCGCGGCAATGTATTTCTCCATGCCCAGTTCCGAACCGAACGAATGCACCGACTTTACGAAGCCCGATTCGATCGCCGGAATCAGTGCCGGGTGCGGGTTCAGTGCCCAGTGCTGGCAGATCTTTCCCTTCAGCCCGAGCGATTCGGCATAGGTGGGGAGCAGCAGTTCGATGGCGGCGGTATCGAAGCCGATGCCGTGATTCAAACGATTCACGCCGTACGCGGCGTAGATGCCCTTGATGGCCATCATTGCCATCAGCACCTGGATCTCGGAAATCTGCGCCGGGTCGCGGGTGAAGAGCGGCTCGATATGGTTCGGCTTCGGCGCCTGCACCACGAAGTTGACCCAGTCCGCAGGAATATCGACGCGGGGGAGGCTGTCGACGATCTCGTTGACCTGGGCGATGACGATCCCGCCCCGGAACGCAGTGGCTTCGACGATCACCGGCGTGTCTTCGGTGTTCGGGCCAGTGTAGAGGTTGCCGTGGCGGTCGGCGGCCTGCGCGGTGACCAGCGCCACCCGTGGGGTCAGGTCGATGAAGTAGCGGCCGAACAGTTCCAGGTAGGTGTGGATGGCACCGATCTGGATGCGGCCCTCGGCGACCAGGTTGGCCAGCCGCACCGACTGGGGGCCGGAGAAGGAGAAGTCGAGCCGGGAGGCGATGCCGCGCTCGAACACATCCAGATGCGAGGGCAGTGACAGCACCGACTGCACCATGTGCAGGTCGTGCACTCGTGCCGGATCGAGGCCGGCCAGCACCTGTGCCAGGAAGTCGGCCTGCTTCTGGTTGTTGCCTTCCAGGCAGACCTTGTCGCCGGGCTCCAGCAGCGCGTGCAGCAGTTCACCCACGTCCCCGGCGGCGACCTGGTGGCCGCGCGCCCACGGCGCGGCCCGCTCCAGGCGCGCCTGGCGGCTGCGCTCCAACGTATCCCAACTCGGGTTCATCGACGGGCTTCCGACTGGCGTTGGAATAATTACGGCATAATTACGGAGCGGAGTGCAACCCGCAGTGCAGCAAAAAAGGCCCGAGCGGAGGCGGGCCCATTCAGGTAGGCCACGACGGTGGGTCGTGGCGGAGGGCGTGCCGACCAACGGTCGGCACCCACCAGGCACCCACCGGGTCGCGGGTTGCTCAGAACTTCCAGCGCAGGCTGGCCGACACGAAGCGCGGCTCGCCGTAGTTGTTGTAGTCCAGGTTGGCCCAGTAGGTCTTGTCCAGTGCGTTGCGCACGCTCAGCGTTGCGGTCCAGCTGTCGCTGATGCGGTAGTTGGCGTTGAACTGCACCAGCATGTACGCCGGCTGGTTCACCGTGACCGTGCCGCCCAGCGGGTAGGCGATGTTGTAGCCCTGCACCTTGCTCTGCCACTGCAGGCCGCCGCCAACGCTCAGGCGTTCCAGCGCGCCGCGCAGCTGCAGTTGGGTGTTGAGCTGCAGCAGATCCTTCGGCGGATTGGCGTACAGCAGGTCGGTAGCCGCTCGGGTGACCTTGACGTGGGTGTAGCCGGCATTGACCGTCCACCCCGGCAGGATCTCGCCGTTGACGTCCATCTCCCAGCCGCGCGCCTTGGTGCCGTTGACGCCGACGTAGGCGGAGGTGCCATCGCTGAGCGAACCCTCCGGCACACCCATGTCACGCACAGCATAGTTGTCCTGCTTGGCCTCGAACACAGCGGCATTTGCGGTCAGGCGGCCATCGAACCACTGCGTCTTGATGCCCGCTTCCAGGTTCGAGCCCTGCACCGGCGCCAGCAGGTTTTCGTTGCGGTCCTTGTAGTTCTGTGGATTGAAGATCTCGGTGTAGCTGGCATAGGCCGACACGTTCGGGGTGATCTCGTAGACCAGGCCCACGTACGGAGTGACTTCATCGCTCACCTTGTACGCACCGCTGGTGCCGGTATAGGCGCCGGCGGCGTTGTAGGAGCGGGTGAGGGTTTCCCACCGGCTCAGGCGTGCACCGGCGATCAGCGACAGCGGATCGGCCAGGCGCAGGCGGGTGGCCAGATAGACGCCGCTCTGCGTGGTCTTCGCTACACGGCGTGCGCCGGTGCGGGTGTAGGTCACCTCGGAAATGTCGCCGTTCCAGGAGTACACATTGGGGATGTAGTAGCAGCGCTCACGCCCGCAGGTGGCCCAGTCGCCGGGGAAGTTCAGCGCCAAGGTGTTCGTGGTCCCTTCCAGATCCGACCACTGGGCGCCGACCGTGAGGTCGTGGTCGCGGCCGAACAGCGGGAAGCTGCCGGTCAGGTAAGCATCGACATTGCGGCGGGTGTCTTTCGAATCACCGGCGGCGGCACGCAGGTAGATGCCCGATCCGGTCACCGGGTCCGGGTTGCCGGTGCCGTACAGGCGCACGTTCTGCACGTTGCCGCGGGTGTAGGCCGTGTTGATCTTCAACAGCCAGTTGTCGCCGAAACGCTGTTCCAGGTTGGCGAAGGCGGTGTTGCTCTCGCGCTTCCAGTAGCTCCACTTCGGCGACAGGTTGGTCGAGCGCGGCAGATGGGCGAAATTGCCCTGGTTGTCGAAGAACGGCACGGTGCCCCAGGTCGAACCGGTCGGGTTGTTGTCCTGGGTCTGGTAGCCGACGGTGACCGTGGTGCTGTCGCTGACATCGCCTTCAAGCACCGCCATGCCGGCAATCTTGTTCTCGTCGTAACGGTCGTAGTACAGCCCGCGGTCGGTGTAGGCGGCGACCACGCGGCTGCGGAAACGGCCATCATCGGTCAGCGGCGCGGTCACGTCGGCTTCCATGCGGCGGAAGTCCCAGCTGCCGGCGCTGACCGCGAATGACGCGTCGAATTCCTTGCCGGGGCGCTTGCGCAGCAGGTTGACCGTGGCCGACGGCACGCCAGCGCCACTGAGCAGGCCGTTGGCGCCGCGGATCACTTCGATGCGGTCGTAGAAGGCGGTGTCGTATTCCTGGTTGGTGGACCCGCTGTAGGTGGGGATGCCGTCGACCTGGAAGTCGGTGATGGCGAAGCCACGCGCGTAGTACAGCGGACGCTGCGTGTCATAGAAGGACACGCTGACGCCGGTCACGTTGCGCATCACATCGTTGATGCTGAACAGTGATTCGTCCTGCAGGCGCTGCAGGCTGATGGCGGTGGCGGACTGCGGGGTTTCCTGCAGGGTGATCGGCAGGCGCGTAGTGCTGGCCGGCGGAGCGGACTGCTCGGCACGCACGCTGACCCGATCAAGGGTCTTGGCGTCGGCGGCGCCTTCGGCGGCGGCGAACGCGCTGGGCGCGCCCAGCACGGTCAGCGACGAAAGCAGGGCGGCCGGCAGCAGCGCGCGGCGGGGCTGGCGATTGGGGAAATTCGGGGACATGGGCGGCTCGGAGCGTGGAGGCGGGGAAGGGCGGCAACAGTCGTCCGGCACCCGGGCGGCGGCTTCGGGCACGGTCAGGTCCGGCTGCTAAGGCGCGCGGTCACTGCGCGGGGTGCAAATGTAAATAATTCTTAACAACATTACAATTCGTGTCACTGAGGAAGGGCTTTCAGGCGCATGGCAGCGGCTGGGCCGGGGTCGGATCCCGTTGACGGAGGCAATGGGCCCTGGCTCCACCCCGGTGCCCAGGCGCAGGTCAGAGCCCTCACGTGCGGGAGGGATCCGACCTGTCACCGCACAAACGCGAACGGCCACCCGAAGGTGGCCGTCCGTTTGCATCGAAAGGAACGTGCGGGCTTACAGCGCCTGCAGTTCCTCATTGGCGTTGCGCTTTTCCTTGGCCTGTGCCGGCACCGTGGCCGCCGCGGGCGATGCCGCGTTCGCATCCACCGGCACCTCCAGGTACGGCAACTGCAGGGTCTGGCTGGTCAGCGTACGGATCTCGTTCACCAGCGCCGGGCTGTCGTTGAGCTTGCGCCCGTACGACGGCACGATCTCGCGCAGGCGGGTTTCCCAGCCGGCCTTCATCTGCTCCGGGAAGGCCTTGGCCATCAGGTCCAGCATGATCGGCGGCGAGGTCGACGCACCCGGCGAGGCGCCGAGCAGGGCGGCGAGGGTGTGGTCCTTGTCGGTCACGATCTCGGTGCCGAACTGCAGCACCGGGCCCTTCAGCGGGTCACGCTTGATGATCTGCACGCGCTGGCCGGCGGTCACCAGCTTCCAGTCGCCCGGCTTGGCATTGGGGAAGTACTTGACCAGCTCGGCCTGGCGGTCGGCATCGTTCAGACGCGCCTGGCCCATCAGGTACTGCACCAGGTCCAGGTTGTCCTTGCCCACTTCCAGCATCGGGCCAACGTTGTTGTGGGTCACCGAGGAATACAGGTCCCACCACGAGCCGTGCTTGAGGAACTTGGTGCTGTACAGCGCAAACGGCCCGAACAGGACCACCGGCTTGCCGTCCAGCTTGCGCGCATCCAGGTGCGGCACCGACATCGGCGGCGAACCGGTCTCGGCCATGCCGTAGGCTTTCACGCCATGGCGCGAGGTCACGTCCTGGCCCTGGAAGGCGAGGAACTGGCCACCGACCGGGAAGCCGGCATAGTCCTTCGATTCCGGAATGCCCGACATCTGCAGCAGCTTCAGCGCGGCGCCACCGGCACCGATGAAGACGAAGCGGGTGTGGGTGGTGGTTTCGGTGCCGGCCTTGAGATCCTTCACCGTGACGTTCCAGCTCTTGTCGGCGTTCTGCCGCAGCGCGGTCACTTCATGGTTCAGGTGCAGGCTGAAGTTCGGGCTGCGCTGCAGGCCGGCGGTCAGCTGGCGGGTGATCACACCGAAGTTGACGTCGGTACCGAGCGGCATCCAGGTCGCGGCAACCTTCTGCTTCGGGTCACGACCTTCCATCAGCAGCGGGGCCCACTGCTTGATCTGCGCCGGATCTTCAGAGTACTGCATGCCGTAGAACAGCGGGTTCTTCACCAGCGCCTGCTGGCGCTTGTGCAGGTAGGCGATGTTGTCATCGCCCCAGACGAAGCTCATGTGCGGCGTCGGGTTGATGAAGTCGCTGGGCCGGCTGAGGCGGCCTTCCTTGACCTGGTGCGACCAGAACTGGCGCGAGACCTCGAACGATTCGGCGATGCCGACCGCGCGCTTGGTCTCGATGCTGCCATCGGGCAGTTCCGGGGTGTAGTTCAGTTCGGCGAAGGCCGAATGGCCGGTGCCGGCGTTGTTCCAGCCGTCGGAGCTTTCACCGGCGACGCCGTCGAGGCGTTCGTAGACCTGGATGTTCCAGTCCGGCTGCAGTTCCTGCAGGTAGGTGGCCAGGGTGATGCTCATGATGCCGGCGCCGACCAGCACAACATCGACGGGCTTGTCGTTGCTGGCGGCGGGCACCGAGCGCTGGGTCAGCGGCCAGTACAGGAACAGCGCGGCGGCCAGCAACAGCAGCACGAGCAGGGCGAGAAGAGCCTTGCCAAATTTCTTCATGGGGGCGGGATCGTTGGCGGAGGGGAAGGGGTCAGGATGCGCGTGGGGCAGGGAAAGGGCGTGAAGAAACAACGCCTTGCAGCATCCATCCGCGATTCTAACCGGATCCGGTCCTTTTTTGATGCAACGCAGCATCCGACGTTTCGCGGCGCTGTCACATGGACGGCAGGCGACGCCCGGCAACGGTGGGATCAGACCAGCTCAAGGATCTCGTCGCCGGCCTCATCGACCCCGCCGGTCGGGCGCCAGCCCAGGCGGCGGTAGAAGCCATGCGAGCGCGAACGCGGGTCGGCGGAGCAGGCCAGGAACAGCCGCTGGTGGCCGGCATCGCGGGTCAGGCTGACCACGTCCTGCAGCAGCTGGCGGCCAATGCCGCGGCCCTCGTAGTCCGGCAGCAGGGCCAGCACCAGCACCTCGCCGCTGTCACGGTCGGCGAAGCAGTAGCCGGCCATGCGCTCGCCGTCCCAGGCGATGCGGCCGATCGAATCGCCCTGGGCGATGCCGGCCGCCCAGCTGTCCACCGTGATGCCCCGTTCCGCAAGCTGGGCCGCGCTGAAGGCGTTCTCACGGGTGCGCCCGCGCAGGTCGATGCAGGCGGCGGTATCTTCGGGGCGGGCGTCGCGGACGAATACAGGCATGCAGGGCATCCTTGCGGTGATCGGCCGCTGAGTATCTGCATGGCGCATGGAATCGATGTGTAGGGTTGATGGAGATTGGATGGAGGCCCCGCAGCAGCAGGGGATAGGGGGGATCGGTGCCGCTGATGCCGATGTCGCCCGGCGGCGTGGCAGTGAAAGGCTTTCAGCAGGCGCTTGCACCCCGGTCAGTCACTGCCGACGGTGAAGTACTCCACGGCGAAGTAGCCGATCTGGTAAGCCAGCGTTGCCAGCACCAGGCGCAGCTGTGTGCGTTGGCTGCGCAGTCGCCAGCCGAGCACCGCCACCGCCAGCATCAACACGGCATGCAACGGGTACGCGGCTCCCAGCAGCTTCCAGCGGCTGCTGCCCTTGATGGCGGTATCGACCAGGTCGAGCAGGGTCAGTGCAGCCACCACGCTGAAGATCCAGCGCCGGCGCTGCATGAGATAGTTCCCGTAGCTGCCGTATTCACGCAGGTCGTCGGGAAACAGCAGCGCGCACAGCAGGAACCAGGTCGCGCAGTACACAATCACGAACAGGTAGGTTTCAAACGTCCAGCGGTGCACCTCGATGAGGCGGAACTCCCACCACCAGAAGGTCACCAGCGATATCAGCGTCCACGCCACCCAGCCCAGGTGCAGGGCCGAGCAGCCGCGGCGCTGCGGATGCTCGATGATCTGCGCCAGGCCCTTGAGCACGGTGGTGATCGACAGGCCGAGGATGATGCCCATCACCACCCGGATGTGCAGGAACAGCGGATCGGTCTGCATCGCGGCGCTCCGTGTCGGGTGCTGCGATGCTGGCACAACCGGGCGCCCCGGAACGGACCCCGGTCACGCACAGAAGAGCGGAGAAAAAAGGGACGGAGGAGATTAAGTCGCTCTCGCCCTGATTCGTCCATGGCTGAGGACTGGCCACGTCCTGGCGACCAGGCGCGGTATTCTCAGCGCTTGGCCGGCTTGGTGGTATCAGGGCGAAGTAAGGCCCTGCTGTCGCAGCAGGGCAAGATACTTCCCGCCTTCATCGTCAGCGTTGAATATGTCCTCGCCGTCCAGTGCATACGCCCTGAGCAGGTATTCAAGGGCCCGATCCCGCTGCCCCAGAAGTTCGTTGCATTGGCCAGCGCGATACAGAATGAAGGGATTGGCACGCCCGTCCGGACCATTCAATGCATCCATGAAGTACTTCAGGGCGGCCACTACGTCACCGGAAAGAAAGCTCGCGTCTCCAAGTGAAGCACAGAGCCAAGTGTAGGCCTCCCAATCCTTGGCAGGAGCTGGCAACGCTTCTAAAGCCTGCAGCCAGCACCGAGTCGCGCCAGCATGGTCATCGGCATCCATGAGGACGTTTCCCTGCTCTGAGAGGTCAGTGACCTGCTCATAGATTTCGTCAGGAAGTTCCATTCGGTTTGACTCACAGATGACAAGCCTTCCAGCCTACGTAAAAAAAGTGCACCTGGCGGCTGGCAAGTGCGCTATCTGGTGTCGCGATCGTCTCGCATTTTGACCCCGTGAGCCGAAAGCGCCTGTCAACCAAGATCTACACCCCCTGAGAAGCCAACTCAGCGCTTGCGCCGGATCAGCGCCGAGGAGGCATCCAGTACCGCGCGGGTGAGCAGGGCCATGGTCTGCACGTCGCCCTTCCAGTGCTGCCAGTACAGCGGCACGTCTTCCCACGCGCGCTGGCGCACGTAGACCAGGCGGCCGGCGTCCAGGTGCCGCTTGACCAGTGGCAGCGGGTTCATGGTCCAGCCCAGTCCGCCGAGGTTGGCCTGCACGAAGGCGCGCGTGGACGGAATCCACCAGGTCGGTGCAGTGCTGGGCAGGTCGTCGCCGGCCATGCGCCGGGCGAAGCGCGACTGCATGTCGTCCTTGCGGTTGAATACCAGCACCGGTGCCTGTGCCAGCGCCTGCGCGGTCACGCCCTTGGCGAAGTGGCGTTCGCGAAATTCGGGGGTGCACGTCGCTGCGTAGCGGATGCTGCCCAGCGCATGGATCTGGCAGCCCTGCACCGGCTCGTCCAGCGTGGTCACTGCGCCCAGCACCGTGCCCTGGCGCAGCAGCTCCACGGTGTGGTCCTGGTCTTCCACACGCAGGTCCAGGGTGGTGCCGGTGGTCTGCGCGAACTGGTAGGCGGCCTGCGGAAACCAGGTTTCCAGGCTGTCGTGGTTCACCGCCACCGGGATGCTGGCCTGGGGCAGATCCTCATCGGCCAGGCCCATCCGGTGCAGCGCATCGTGTTCGAGCAGGGCGGTCTGCTCGGCCAGCTGAACGAGCAGCTGCCCCTCGGCGGTGGCGGTGGCAGGCGTGCCGCGCTTGACCAGCAGGCGGCCGATCCGGTCCTCCAGTGCCTTGACCCGCTGCGAGATGGCCGAGGGCGTGACATTCAACGACTGTGCGGCGCGGTCGAAGCTGCCTTCGCGGATCACCGCGGCCAGGGCGCGCAGCTGGGCATGATCGATGCGCATCGAATTAAGCTCCGCTAATGTTGGTTTAGGAAGTTTAGCTCGTCTTTTCCATGTTGCGGCGCGACAATGGCGTCCGTTCCGGTGCTGTCCGCCTTCGCGAGGCACCGTCCCCCCCAAGCAATACAAGGCAGTGAATCCCATGTTCTCGGTCATCTCCGCCAGCACCGGCCTCGGTGCCTGGTTCTCTGGTGCAGCCACCGGCATCGGCCTGTTCGCCGTGGTCGGCGCCCAGAGCGCCTTCATTCTGCGCCAGGGCATCCTGCGCAAGCACATCGTGCCGGTGGTCGCCACCTGCGCGGCCATCGATGCCATCTTCATCTTCGCCAGCGTGGCCGGCCTGCGCACGCTCACCTCGGCGCTGCCGTGGCTGACCAGCGCCGTGCTGTGGACCGGCGTGGCCTTCCTGGCCTGGTATGCGATGAAGTCGGCACGCCGTGCGATCGCGGGTGGCGGTGGCATGGGCGAGGCTGACAGCGACGACGGCAGCCGCCGCGCGGTGCTGATGGCCGCAGTCGGCTTTTCGCTGATCAACCCGCACTTCTGGCTGGACATGATGGTGATCGGCTCGATCGCCGAGAACTTCGGCAACGCCCGCATGGCCTTCGCCGCCGGCGTGGTGACCGCCAGCTGCCTTTGGCTGACCGCGCAGGGACTGGGCGCACGCCTGCTGGCGCCGCTGTTCACCAAGCCCAGCACCTGGCGTGTGCTTGACGGCACCATCGCCGTGATCCTCAGCATCCTGGCCCTAACGTTGGCGGTGCGCGGGGTCCACTGACCCGGCGCATGCCCCCCGAACCCACGTCCTGACTCTCTCTCCAAGGTAGTGGTAACGACGGCACCGGCAACGGTGCCGTCGTTTTTTCTGCCGATGTGGCGCGGCAAACGGTCACGTGCCTAGAATCGTGCATCCGGACAGGGTGTCCGGTTTTCCATGGGGGAAGGATGCGCAGGATTGTGCTTGCTGTACTGCTGGGAGCGGTTGTGGGCGGAGCATCGGCGGCGACGCTGGACCTGGATCGCTATCTGCGGCAGGAGTCGTTTACCGACATCAAGATTTCACCGGGGGGCGAGTACATCGCCGCGACGGTTCCGCTGGAGGCCGGGACCGCATTGGCGATCTACCGCATTGCCGACATGAAGATGGTGGGCAGCTTCCGCCCGCCCCGCAACGATCACGCCCACACCTTCGACTGGGTCAGCAACGAGCGGCTTCTGGTCGGCATGGCACAGAAGTTCGGGGTGCTGGAGCGGCCGACGCCGACTGGCGAATTGTTCGGCATCAATGCCAATGGCAAGGGCGGCGAGCTGCTGGTGGGTTACCGGGTTGCCGACCAGAGCCTGGGTACCAACATCAAGGTCAAGCCGGCGGGCCTGGTGGCCGCGTACCTCAGTGATGAACTCAAGGACGACGACCGCAACGCACTGGTGACGGTAATCCCGCTGGTCGGCAGTTCGCATGCACAGGTCGAGCGCATGGACGTGATCACCGGTCGCCGCAATGCGGTGGCACGGGCTCCCATTCCCGATGCGGACTTCACGACCGATGAGCAGGGCGAGGTGCGGTTCGCGCGCGCTGTCGTTACCGACGGCACGCAGAAGCTCTATTACCGCACGGGCAGCAACAGCGACTGGATCCTGCTCAACGATGAATCCCTGAGCAAGCGCATCGAGCTGCCGCTCGGCTTTTCGGCCGATGGTCGCCTGGCGTACCTGCAGGTCGAGCAGGCAGACGGGCCTGACGCCATTGTGAGCTGGGATCCGCACAGCAATGAGCGACGCACCGTGCTGCGCGATGGGACGGCCGACCCTGCGCGCATCATCCGGCGCCCCGGCAGCCGCGTACCGGTCGGGGCGCTGTTCCTTGGCAGTGCACCGCGAACGGCATTCTTCGATGATGCCTCGGACGAAGCCCGCCTTTACCGCAGCCTCGAAGCGGGCCTGGGCGGAGCGGTCTACATCACCTCCAGCACGCGCGATGGCAGGACGGTGCTGGTGGAAACCTGGTCAGGCAGCAACCCAGGCGATTTCTATCTCTATGACACGGTGGCCAAGAGTGCTCGGCACCTGATCAGCCGCAGCGACTGGATCGACCCTGCGCTGGCCGCGCAGGTGCGTCCGATCAGCCTGAAGGCGCGTGACGGGCGTCCGCTGCATGGTTTCCTTACCGTCCCGCATGGCCACGAGGCCGGTGCGCTGCCGATGGTAGTGGTGCCACACGGAGGCCCGATCGGCGTTGCCGACGATGGCACCTACGACACCGAGGCACAGATGCTGGCGGCGGCAGGCTATGCGGTGTTGCAGGTGAATTTCCGCGGATCTTCCGGCTATGGCCGGGCCCACATGCAGGCTGCGCGCAAGCAATGGGGGCTGTCGATGCAGGATGACGTCACCGATGCCACGCGGTGGGCGATCGACCAGGGCGTGGCCGACAAGAACCGCATCTGCATCTACGGGGCCAGTTACGGTGCCTATGCGGCGATGATGGGGGCAGTGCGCGAACCAGGCCTCTACCAGTGCGCGGCCGGCTACGTCGGCATCTACGATCTGCCGTTGATGTACGCCCGCGGAGATATCCAGAGTGATGAGTCAGGCCTGGCCTACCTGCGCAACTGGCTGGGATCGCCCAAGGATCTGGCAGAGCGTTCCCCGGTGAATCTGGCTGCGCAGGTACGGGTGCCGGTATTCCTGGCCGCAGGTGGCCAGGACCAGCGTGCGCCGATCGTGCACAGCGAACGCATGGAAGCGGCATTGAAGAAGGCGGGTTCGCCGGTGGAAACCCTGTACGTCAGGAACGAAGGGCATGGCTTCTATTCGCCTGCCAACCAACGCACGTACTACAGCAGGTTGCTGGCCTTCCTCTCGCGCAGCCTGGGGGGACAGGTGGCCGCGCAGGCCGCGCCTGCGGAAAAGAGCAGCGCGCCCTGAGCACGCCGGGAGCGGCGGATGATCGATCCGCCGCCCCGGATTTCGCCTGCACCGGGCTTACTTGACCCCGTGCATCATCTTCTTCAGCAGCGGCGCGGCAATGAAGGCGGCCAGCGCACAGCCCAAACCGATCCACATCAGCAGCCAGAACAGGTGCGCATAGGCGCCGGCGGCGGCCACCATGTCCAGCGATTCGCCTTCCGGCACCTCGATCGCGGCCAGCTTGCCGAACAGCGCGGCCAGCGTCTCCGAGAAGGCGGTGGCGAGGAACCAGGTGCCCATCATCAGGCTCATCACCCGCGGCACGGCCAACTGGGTGACCGCCGACAGGCCGACCGGCGACAGGCACATCTCGCCACTGGCCAGCAGGAAGTAGGCCAGCACCAGCCACCACACACTGGCCATCTCGCCGGTAGCGCCGACCTGCTGTGCGGCCAGTGCCAGCGGCACGAACGACAGCGCGCCGATCACCAGACCCCAGGCCGATTTGACCGGCTTGCCCGGTTCCCAGCCGCGGCGGTCCATCCACGTCCACAGTGCGGCGAAGGCCGGTGCCAGCAGCACCAGGAACAGGCCACCCAGGTAGGTCAGCGAGCCTGCGGTCTGCGGGATCACCAGGCAGTCGCGCACCAGCAGCACCAGCATCAGCACGACGATGGCGGCGAAGAACGTGCGCGGCGCAGCCGAGCCCGGGCGCCGTTCCGACAGGCGCGCGCTGACCACGAAGCCGAGCGGTGCCAGCAGCAGCGAGAGAATCGACCACGGCAGCGGCGTGCCGCCGGTGATCACCAGCGAGGGCACGATGTCCTTGGTCAGCAGGCGGTCGGTGAAGGTCACCCACGAGCCGTAGGACTGCTCGTACATCGTGAAGAACACCAGCGCCATGAAGATCAGCACCATCAGCGCGATCATCTGCTGACGCTGCACCGGCGTGCATTTCGTGCCGGTGAACCAGGCGAACCAGACCAGCACGCCGCCCAGCACCACCAGCATCAGCATCAGCGCCAGGCTGATTTCACCGCCCAGCGCGAACGCGCCATTGCCGGCGGCCCACATCAGCCAGGCGACCGGCAGCACACCGAGCACCGCGCACAGGTAGATCAGCCATTCGCGCGGCAGGCCCAGCACCTTCTGTTTCAGCGCTGCCGGCTGCGGCGGTTCGGCGTGGCCCTGCAGGTATTTCTGGCCCCACAGGAACATTGCCAGGCCGGCCAGCATGCCGACGCCGGCCGCACCGAATCCATACTTCCAGCCGTAGGCCTCACCAAGGAAGCCGCACACCAGCGATGAGAACAGCGCACCGAGGTTGATGCCGGCGTAGAACAGCGAGAAGCCCGAATCGCGGCGCGGATCGTCCTTGGCGTACAGCTTGCCGACGATGGTGGAGATGTTCGGCTTGAGGAAGCCGACGCCCATGATGATCAGCGCCAGCGACAGGTAGGTCACCGCCAGTGCCGAGGTGTCGCGCACCACTTCGCCGTTCACCCGGTAGGCTGCATGGCCCTCGAAGGCCATGCCGAGGTGGCCGAGCACCAGCAGGATGCCGCCGAACAGCACCGCCCGGCGCATGCCCAGCCAGCGGTCGGCCAGCATGCCGCCGAACACCGGGATGCAGTACACCAGGCCGCCGTAGGCGCCGAGCAGGTCCAGGCCGGCCTTGTCGCCGAACAGGTGGTATTTGGTCAGGTACAGCAGCAGCAGCGCCTTCATGCCGTAGAAGGAGAAGCGCTCCCACATTTCAGTGAAGAAGCAGACGTAGACGCCCTTGGGGTGGCCCAGGAAATCGTCGGAAGCGATAGCGGTGGAATTCATCGCGGAATTATAGGCCTGTGGCCCGATCCGCTTTCAGTGGATCCACGCCATGCGTGGATTGCCGGACTGGTCTGGGCGATCACAGGTATCGCAACCACGGCAGATCGCGCCTTCGCGCTTTGAACCGCGCGAAGGCCCGCGTCGGCGGGTACAGCACCACCGCCAGCGCACAGGCCACCAGCAGCAGGCCGGTCACCGAATCCAGTGCGTACAGGTCACCGTGCGTCGGTCCCCAGATCGCCAGCGCGGCCAAGTACAGCCCCTTCAGCACATACAGGTGCAGCAGGTAGAAGAACATCGGCGCGGCGCCGATATCGGCCAGCGGGCGCAGCGCAAGCGCCAGGGGCGGCCATTCGTACAGGCGCAGCAACAGCAGGCCCACGCCCAGGGTCAGCAGCAGGAACTGCAATGACGGCGGGTACTTGGTGATGTTGAGGATGCTCAGCCAGGTGCGCAGCGTGGTGGTCTGGTACTGCCACGGTGCATCCCCGTACTGGTTGGCGAACCGCAGCAGTGCGAACAGGGCCAGCGCGCCGATGCCTGCCCACAGCAGCCAGCGCTGGCGCTGCTCTGGCGCGCGCTCGCGACCGAACCACGGCCCCATCAGGTAGCCCAGTGCGATCACCCCGATCCACGGCAGCAGCGGATAGGACGTGCGCAGGCGCAGCGCACCGGCCTCGATCCAGTCGCGCTGGTGCAGCACTTTCCACAGCACCGCCAGCAGGCCATTGCCTTGCACCCGTAAGCCGTCGAACAGGTTGTGCCCGGCCACCACCGCGATTGCCAGCACCAGCAGTGCCGGGCGTGGCAGCCAAAGCAGCCCGGCCAGCGCGATCATGCTCAGCCCGATGGCCCAGATCACCTGCAGGTACAGCGTGTCCGGCGGCAGCTGGAAGGTCCAGGCGAAGTTCACCAGGGTCAGTTCCAGCACGACCAGGAACAGCCCGCGCTTGAGCAGGAAGGCTGCGGTGGCCCGGCGCGGATCCGCCTGGCGCTGGCCGTACAGCCAGGCCGACAGGCCGGTCAACAGGACGAACACGGACGCACACAGGTGCGCCAGCAGACGGCAGGTGAACAGCGCAGGGGAGACCGTCGCCGCGTCCATCGGGTCGCTTACCTGGTGCTGCAGGAAGAAGGTCTCGCGCACGTGGTCGAGCAACATCAACAGCATCACGGTGCCGCGCAGCTGGTCGATGGAGGCAAGGCGGAGGGAGGGGGAAGAGGCCACGTGGGATGTTCGACCGGCGTGACAGGATATAACATAACGTTCTGCTGCGTAGCCCGTCAGGGTTGGCAGACAGCTGCGCTCCAACCCGTCCGCTTGTCGTACCTGATGGGGATCACCCGAGTCGATCCGTCAGGCGCAGCTTTCAGGCAGAACTTCGCCGTGTAGCCCCTGATTGGGCCATTGGTGGGAGCGTTGAGGTAGACCTCGTACAAGGTTGCAGGAATCAATGGCTGTGGAGAAGTGCGCAGCGTGGCCGAGGCTGGCAGATCGCCGTAGACGATGCACTGGCCCGGTGCCAAAGGCTCTACGGGAGTCAGGTCGTACATGAACGACCATGCCTTCACCGTGTCGTGGTGATACACGATCACCGCTTGCAGGATACGGGGCGATCGGACCCATTCCAGTGCCCGCGGCGGCAGGCCGAAACAAGGTATTCCTTCCCGATCCTCGATCACCGCGGTGCCGAACCCGCTGTAGGCGTTGACGTTGCCTATACCCAGCAGCAGGCACAGCATCGCGCCCGCTGCAACGAGGAGGGCACGCATCATCGTGATCAATGGTGCGTCTGCCATGCGGTCTCCTTGCCGACGTTGTGTTGGTGGCAGTGCACGGTGTTGGATTCCGGGAATCGACTCAAGCAGGTGCTGAATCGCAAACCCCCCCGCCTGGCGCGCATCGCCCGATGGGCCGGGGGCGTCGGGGGATTGGGGTCAAGGGCCCCCCCGCTCCGACGCACCGGTGCCCTGTGCACAACTTGGTCAAACACGACACATCTGAAGGGGCCAGGGGCCTGCTAGGGCGCAGCGCTGGGCGAGGGCTTGCCAGCCGGTACCAACCGCACTGGACTTGCCGCCCCCTGAACGCTAGCGTGGCAGGGATTTTTTGCCAGCAGGGGCTTCCATGAACCACGACGCTGCGCCCAAGCAGCTCACCTTCCGCGCAGTGGCCCTGGCCATCGTGCTGGCGGTGGTGCTGTCGGCCGCAAACGCCTACCTCGGCCTGTTCGCAGGCCTGACCATCGCCACCGCCATTCCCGCCGCGGTGATTTCCATGGGCGTGCTGCGCCTGCTGGGCGGTGGCTCCATCCTTGAAAACAACATCGTGCAGACCGGCGCTTCGGCCGGTTCGTCGATCGCCGCCGGCGTGATCTTCACCATCCCCGCGCTGGTGATCATGGGCTACTGGCCGGACTTCAAGTACTGGTGGGTGCTGGGCATCGCCGGCCTCGGCGGCCTGCTGGGCGTGCTGTTCTCGGTGCCGCTGCGCCGTTCGATGATCGTCGAAGATCCGCTGCCGTTCCCGGAAGGCAAGGCGGCGGCCGAAGTGCTCAAGGCCGGCGAGAACCCGGGCCCGGGCCTGAAGATCCTCGGCCTGTCGGCGGTGATCGGCGCCTTCGTCAAGCTGGCCGCGGAAAGCGGGATGCGCCTGATTCCAGATGCCTGGGCCACCTCGGCCTATGTCGGCAGCTCCAAGGTCACCGCCTTCATCGGTACCAACCTGTCACCGGCGTTGCTGGGCGTGGGCTACATCGTCGGCCTCAACGTCGGCATCGTGGTGGTGTCCGGTTCGATCCTGACCTGGCACATCGCCATCCCGATCTACCAGGCGTTCTTCATGAACACCGATCCGGCGCTGGCCGCGTCGGTTGCCGCGGCTTCGTCCACCGAGGCGGCGTTCGCCATCTGGGGCGCGAAGATGCGCTACCTGGGTGTCGGCGCGATGCTGATCGGTGGCATCTGGACCCTGATCTCGCTGCGCAAGTCGCTGCTCAACGGCGTCAAGAGCGGCTTTGCCGCCGCCCGCAAGAGCGGTGGCCCGGTGCTGGCGCATACCGAGCGCGACCTGCCGATGAAGTGGATGCTGGTTGCCCTGGTGGCGTTCGTGCTGCCGCTGCTGGCCCTGTACCAGGCCATCGTCGGCCAGTGGCACGTGTCGATCCCGATGACCCTCATCATGATCGTCGCCGGCTTCCTGTTCGTCTCGGTCTCCGCCTACCTGGCCGGCCTGATCGGTTCGTCCAACAACCCGGTCTCGGGCATCACCATCTCCACCATCCTGTTCGCGTCGGCCGTGCTGGTCGTGCTGCTGGGCGCTGACGGCCTCAAGCCGGTCGGTGCCGGCGGGGCGCCGCTGGGCGCGGTGGCCGCGATCATGATCGGTGCGGTGGTGTGCTGTGCCGCTGCGGTCGGTGGTGACAACCTGCAGGACCTCAAGGCCGGTTACATCGTCGGTGCCACCCCGTGGAAGCAGCAGCTGATGCTGGGCATCGGTGCGTTCTCGTGCGCGCTGATCATGGCCCCGGTACTGAACCTGCTGGCCACTGCCTACGGCATCGGCGTGAAGTCCGAGCTGCACCCGAACGCGCTGGCTGCGCCGCAGGCCAACCTGATGGCCTCGGTGGCCAAGGGCCTGTTCGGTGGTGAACTGCCGTGGACCTTCATCGGCATCGGTGCTGTGGTCGGCGCTGCCATCATCGCCTTCGACAGCTGGCTGAAGTCCCGCAACGCGCGCTTCCGCGTGCCGGTGCTGGCCGCCGCCATCGGCATCTACCTGCCGCTGGAACTGATGGTGCCGATCTTCCTCGGCGGCCTGATCGCCCATCTGGTCGAGCGCTTCCACAGGGTGCGCGCCGATGACGAAGAAGGCCGCGACCGCGTGCACAAGCCGGGCGTGCTGTTTGCCGCCGGCCTGATCACCGGTGAGGCACTGATGGGCATCGCCATCGCGATTCCGATCGTGGTCAGCAGCCGCGCCGATGTGCTGGCAGTGCCGTTCCACCTGCCGGGCGCACAGTGGATCGGCCTGGCCGTGCTGTTCCTGGTCGGCTGGCTGATCTACCGCACCGGCAAGTACGCCAAGGCGTAAGGGACGGGTAGTGCCGACCGCGGGCCCGCCAACCCGGGCACCCCGGATACCCCGGGGTGGCCGCCCCCGGGCGGCCGCAAGTACGGGAGGGGGCGCCCCCGGGGGCGGCCCCGCCCGCACCCCCTTCACCCCCGGGGTGCCCGCCCCGCGCCCGGCAGTACCGCAAACCCCGCTTCGGCGGGGTTTGCTGTTTATGGCGATTGCCCGCCTGCAGCCATGACCGATGGCCTTGGCAGCCCCGGCCATGCGGGCCTACCATCGGTTTTTTGCCGTCCTGCGGAGACCCCGATGAAACTGCGTCATGCCCTGCTGCCACTGAGCCTGCTGGCCGCCCTGCCCAGTGTTGCCGCTGCCCGTGGCCTGGAAGTCCGCGACATGGTGGCGATGGACCGCGTTTCCGCGCCGGTGCTGACCGCAGACGGTGGCACCGTGGTGTTCGCCAAGCGCAGCGTGGACGCCAACCTGAAGGCCTCCACCGCGCTGTTCGCGCGCAACCTGCGCACCCGCGACGCAGCGCCGCCGAAGCAGATCACCCCGGCCGGCTGGAACGTCAATTCCGCCTCGCTGTCGGCCGATGGCCAGACGGTGTATTTCCTGAGCGCCAAAAACGGCAGCCAGCAGCTGTACGCGCAGCCTATCAACGGCGGTACTCCGCGCCAGCTGACCGACTTCCCGGTCGACGTGGACAGCTACCACGTGTCGCCGCAGGACGACCGCGTGTTGTTCAGCGCCGGCGTGTTCCAGGCCTGCGCCTCGGACCTGGCCTGCACCGAGAAGAAGCTGAAGGAAAAGAAGGACGCCAAGGCCAGCGGCCAGGTATGGGATTCGCTGTTCGTGCGCCACTGGGACACCTGGAACGACGGCCGCCGCAACACCCTGTTCGTCGCTCCGCTGCCTGCGGCCAAGGCCGGTGCAGTCAAGGGCGCCTCGGCACTGAGCGCGACCATCGATGGTGATGCGCCGTCCAAGCCGTTCGGCGGCAATGATGACTTCGCGTGGTCGCCGGACGGCGCCAGCGTAGTGGCCAGCATCCGTGTGGCCGGCAAGCAGGAACCGTGGTCGACCAACTTCGATCTGTACCGCTTCGACGCCGCGGGCAAGCAGGCGCCGGTCAACCTGACCGCCTCCAACCCGGCCTGGGATGCCGGCCCGGTGTTCAGCGCCGACGGCAAGACGCTGTTCTATCGTGCGATGAAGCGCCCGGGCTTCGAGGCCGACCGCTTCGGCCTGATGGCGATGGACCTGGCCAGCGGCAAGACCCGCGAGATCGCGCCGCAGTGGGACCGTTCGGCGGGCGGCATCACCCTGTCCGCCGACGGCGCCAGCATCTACACCACCGCCGACGACCTCGGCGAGCATCCGCTGTTCCAGATCGACGTGGCCAGCGGCAAGGCCACCAAGCTGGTTGGCGACGGCAGCGTGACCTCGGTCGATGTGGCCGGCAACAGCGTGGCGATCACCCGCAACAGCCTGAAGAGCAACGACCAGGTGCTGGTCGGACTGCTGCCGGCCGCAGGCCAGCCGATCGGCGAACTGCGCGCGCTGACCCCGGCTGCTGGCGACGTACTCAAGGACGTGTCCTTCGGCGACTACGAACAGTTCGAGTTCAAGGGCTGGAACAACGACACCGTGCATGGCTACGTGGTCAAGCCGCACAACTATCAGGAAGGCAAGTCCTACCCGGTGGCGTTCCTGATCCATGGCGGCCCGCAGGGCAGCTTCGGCAATGGCTGGAGCTACCGCTGGAATCCGCAGACCTATGCGGGCCAGGGCTACGCGGTGGTGATGATCGACTTCCACGGCTCCACCGGCTACGGCCAGGCGTTCACCGATGCGATCAGCCAGCACTGGGGCGACCGCCCGCTGGAAGACCTGCAGAAGGGCTGGGATGCGGCGCTGAAGAAGTATTCCTTCCTCAACGGTGACAAGGCCTGTGCGCTGGGCGCCAGCTACGGCGGCTTCATGGTCAACTGGATCGCCGGCAACTGGAACAGCCCGTTCAAGTGCCTGGTCAACCACGACGGCGTGTTCGACCAGCGCATGATGGGCTACGCCACCGAAGAACTGTGGTTCACCGAGTGGGAGCAGGGCGGCACGCCGTACCAGAAGGCCGCGAACTACGAGAAGTTCAACCCGGTCAACCACGTGGCGGACTGGAAGAAGCCGATCCTGGTCATCCACGGCCAGCAGGACTTCCGCATCCCGGTCGAGCAGGGCCTGGCCGCGTTCACCGCCGCCCAGCGCCAGGGCATCGAATCGAAGTTCCTGTACTTCCCGGATGAAAACCACTGGGTGCTGAAGCCGAACAACAGCATCCTGTGGCATGACACCGTCAATGCCTGGCTGAAGCAGCACATCGGCAACTGATGGTTGCGGCGCCGCCCTCCGGGGCGGCGCTTCTGTTTCACCATCTGCTTTACCGGTGGGTGCCGACCGTTGGTCGGCACACCTTATCTGCCGCCAACAGCAGCCGGCCAGCGGCCGGCTCTACCAGAGCGCCTGCATGCCTTCGACTGCCCTGATCCAGAACGACATCGTCGTCTTCGGTTTGATCGCCGCCACGCTCGGCGCCGTTTTCTGGACCGCCTCGCGCGAGCAGGGCCTGTGGAAACGCTTCTACACCTTCGTGCCGGCGCTGCTGCTGTGCTACCTGATTCCCGGCATCTACAACACCGTCGGCCTGATCGACGGGCAGAACACCCGGCTCTACAACCCGATCGCACGCGACATCCTGCTGCCGGCGGCGCTGATCCTGCTGACCCTGGCGGTGGACATCAAGGGCATCCTGCGGCTGGGCCCGAAGCTGGTGCTGATGTACCTGGGGGCATCGGCCAGCATCATGCTCGGGGCGGTCGTGGCCTTCCTGCTGATGCGCGCCGTGCATCCGGAAACCGTGGCCGGTGACACCTGGGCCGGCATGGCTGCGTTGGCCGGCAGCTGGATCGGTGGTGGCGCCAACATGCTGGCGATGCGCGAAGTGTTCGACGTCAACGCGACCACCTTCGGCCAGTTCGCCGTGGTCGACGTGGGTGTCGGCTATGTGTGGATGGCGGCGCTGATCTTCCTCGCCGGTCGTGCGGCGAAAATCGATGCACGCAGTGGCGCCGATACCTCGGCCATCGATGAACTGAAGGAGCGCATCGCGCGCTTCCAGGCCGAGCATGAGCGCATTCCCAGCCTCACCGATCTGATGCTGATCGTGGCCGTGGCCTTCGGTGGCGTCGGACTGGCACACGCGATCGGTGCGCCCTTGGCGGCGTGGTTCAAGGCAAATGTCAGCTGGGCCGCGCAGTTCAGCCTGGACGCACCGTTCGTGTGGGTGGTGGTGCTGTCGACCACCCTGGGCCTGAGCCTGAGTTTCACCCGCGCACGCAACCTGGAAGGCGCGGGTGCCTCGCGTCTGGGTTCGTTGCTGCTGTACTTCCTGATCGCCTGCATCGGCATGCAGATGGATCTGCTGGCGTTGCTGGACCGCCCGTGGCTGTTCCTGCTCGGCCTGATCTGGATCGCCGTGCACATCGTGCTGCTGTGGTGCCTGGGCAAGCTGCTGAAGGTGCCGTTCTTCTATTTCGCCATCGGTTCGCAGTCGAACATCGGTGGCCCGGCCTCGGCGCCGGTGGTGGCCGCCGCGTTCCATCCGGCGCTGGCGCCGGTGGGCGTGCTGCTGGGCACGATGGGCTATGCCACCGGCACCTACCTGGCCTACATCGTCGGTATTACCCTGCGCGCGCTGGCCGGGCAGGGGTGATCCTGTAGAGCCGAGCCCATGCTCGGCTGCTTCTGGCTTTGCATTCGCGCTCGTGACAGCGAAGAGCAGCCGAGCATGGGCTTGGCTCTACAGTAGATCCACGCCATGCGTGGATGGCGGTTACGCCGCCTGCAGCAACCCGCGTTCGATCAACCACGCCTTCGCGTCTTCGGCGTCCTGTTCGAACCATGCCTGTGTAGACCCCAGCCGATACGTGTACCCCCAGGCGTCCATGTCGGCCATCAACCGCGCGCTGCCAACACCCGGCAGCTGCCCGGCCAGCACGATCTGCAGGTAGCAGGTGGCATCTTCCTCGGCCACCGAGTCGGTGGCGTCGGTATGCACCTGCGCACGCCGCTCCGGCGGCAGCACGATCAGGTGGCAGGCTTCGTGCAGCATCGAATGCACGGGCGTGTCGTCGCGCACGTACACGTTGCTGGCGATGATGCCGGCCTCTGGCTCGCCCCAGTAACTGCCGGGAATCGGTTCGCCGGGCGCCACGTGGTGCAGCCGCAGGCCATGCGCGGCGAGCAGGCGCTGCGCGTCGGCGAAGGCGATGTCGCCCACGCAGGTGATGCCCACGGTGGTTGTCGTATCGGTCATGCAGGTCACGCAGCCCCGCCCATGCAGGCACGGGCGGGGCGGGGGATCAGGGTTTGTCCGGGCCTTCAGGCAGCGCCACGGAGATGTCCAGCACGTCGTGCTGGCCATCCTTCACCAGGTCGACCTTCACCGCATCGACGTCGATGTTCACGTACTTCTTGATCACTTCCAGCAACTCGCGCTGCAGCAGGGGCAGGTAGTCCGGGCCACCGCGGTGGCTGCGTTCCTGCGCGATGATGATCTGCAGGCGGTTCTTTGCGGTTTCGGCGGTGGTCTTCTTCGCTTTGAGGAAATCGAACAGGCCCATGCTTACCCTCCGAACAGCTTGCTGAAGAAGCCCTTCTTCTCCACGGTGGTGAAGCGCATCGGCCGCTCCTCGCCAAGGATGCGCGCAACGGCGTCCTCATAGGCCTGGCCGGCTGCGGATTCGACATCCAGGATGACCGGCTCGCCCTTGTTGGAGGCATTGAGCACGTCACCCGACTCGGGGATCACGCCGATCGCCTTCAGCCCCAGCACTTCCTCGACGTCGGCAATGCTGAGCATCTCGCCGGTTTCCACGCGCAGCGGGGTATAGCGGGTCAGCAACAGGAACGCTGGCACGTTCTGCCCGGATTCGGCCTTGTGGGTCTTCGAATCCAGCAGCCCGATGATGCGGTCGGAGTCGCGCACGGAGGACACTTCCGGGTTCACCACCACCACGGCGCGGTCGGCGAAGTACATCGCCAGGAAGGCACCCTTTTCGATACCCGCCGGCGAGTCGCAGATGATGTAGTCGAAGCCGTCGGCGGCCAGGTCCTTCAGAACCTTGCCCACGCCTTCCTGGGTCAGTGCGTCCTTGTCGCGGGTCTGCGAGGCGGCCAGCACGTACAGGTTGTCGAAGCGCTTGTCCTTGATCAGGGCCTGTTTGAGGGTGGCTTCGCCGTGCACGACGTTGACGAAGTCGTACACCACGCGGCGTTCGCAGCCCATGATCAGGTCGAGGTTGCGCAGGCCGACGTCGAAGTCGATCACCGCCACCTTCTTGCCGCGCCTCGCCAGGCCACAGGCCAGGCTCGCGCTGGAAGTGGTCTTGCCCACGCCGCCCTTGCCGGAGGTGACTACGATGATTTCAGCCAAAGGACTTCTCCTGGTTCTGCATTAGTTTGGAGCTGCGTCAGTCCAGCGCAGCGATCTTGACCTGGTCCTGTTCCAGCCATACCTGCACGGCCTTGCCGCGCAGGTTGTCCGGGACATCGTCCAGTACCTTGTAGTGGCCTGCAATGGCCACCAGTTCCGCATGGAAATCACGGCAGAAGATGCGTGCCGCGGTGTTGCCCTGCGCCCCTGCCAGCGCGCGGCCGCGCAGGGTGCCGTAGATATGGATGCTGCCGTCGGCGATGACTTCGGCGCCGGCGCCGACGGTAGCCATCACGGTGAGGTCGCAGTTTTCAGCGTACAGCTGCTGGCCCGAGCGTACGTTGCCCAGCTGCATGCGGCCCGGCTGCGGTGCCGCAGCGCCGGCAACCCTGGCTGTCGGCGCGGCCGGCGCCGGCTTCGGTTCGGCGCGCGCTGCGCGGCGCGGTTCCGGAGCGGGCGGGGGCGGGGGCGGCTCGGCCTCGGCTCGCTCGTACTGGGCGCGGAACTTGGCCAGCAGCGGCAGTCCGAGCTGCTGCGAGAGCAGGTCGACCGCGCTGGTGCCATAGGCCAGTGCCACCGGCAGCACGCCGGCGCTGCGCAGGCCATCGACCAGCGCTTGCGCCGTGGCCACGTCCGGTACCTGGCTCAGGCCGCCGAAGTCGAGGATCACCGCGGCGCGGCCGAACAGCTTCGGCGCCCGGGTAACGCGTTCGCGCATTTCCTGCACGAGGCGTTCGACGTCAAGCGTACGGATGCGCAGGTTGGCGATGCCCACCTGGCCGATCTTCAGTTCACCGGCCTGTTCGTAATCGAAATTCACCGCCACGCTCAGGTCCCCGTCGGCCGCTGTGCCTGCGCCGGCAGCTGCCGGGCACGTGTCCATGCCACATCCGGCAGCTTGCCGCCGTAGGTCTCCTTCACCCACGGGTAGCTGCACAGTTCCTTGGCCAGCATGCTGGCGCGCACATCGACCTGCGGCATGGTGTTCTGGCCCAGCTCGCGGAAGCCGAAGCTGCCGTGGAAGAGCAGGGCGGCATCGGCGCCATGGTCGAGGAAGACCTCGCAGGTCATCTGCGGGTAGCGCAGCTCGGCGAAGCTCTGCGCATCGGCATAGAACGCGCGACCGACGCCACCACCACGGCGGCGGCTGGCAACCACGATGCGGTCGATATAGAAGAACGGGGCGTCCAGCTGCTGCTTGAACCAGGCAAAGTTGCTGCTGTCGTGCTGGCTGTCGCTGCCGAAGCCGATCAGGAAGCCGGCAAGGTTGCCGTCGCGCTCGGCAACGCGGAAATACTCAGCGGTTTCATAGAACAGGCGCAGGCGGGCCGCATCCAGGGGAAGGATGGCCAGGCCAGCGTTGTTGTTCAAAGCCAGGACGGAATCGAGCTCGTGCTCGCGCACGTCGCGGATGACAATCGACATTGTGACTCCGTGGGGTAACGCGGTTGGTCCGTCAGGGGACCCTGCGCACGATTATTGCATGCCCGGGGTGGGCTGCGGCATGAACAGGGGGGCGCGGATGCATGACTTCCGTGGGAGTGCGCGACGCAGGCCGGGCCCGTAGAGTGCTGGCATGTTGGGAGTCCTCAGCCATACCCGCGTTCTCCGTCTGGCCGGCCTGTTCACCTGGGTCATGGTCGGCCTTCCATTGGCGTATTCGCAGTTCGAGAACCTGCACAGCCGCAGCGATATGGGCGGCTGGGCGATCCTGCTGTTTGTCGCCTACCTGTCCTTCGGCGCGGCGTACTATTGGCTGACCCGCCTGCTGCGCAGCGACAGCGGCAGCCACACCAGCTGGCTGGACCGCGGCCTGCTGCTGCTGCTGACGGTCTCGGCGCTGGGCGTCAGTTTCCTCAGCGGCTCGGGCCTTGGCAGCATCCTGATGATGGTGGCTGCCGGCGTCATTCCGTGGATGCTTTCGGTACGCCTGTGCGTGCTGTGGCTGCTGGTCAGCCAGCTGGCGGTGGCGCCGGTCTATTACCTGCTGCTGCGCTTCCCGCTGTTCGAAGCGGTGATGCAGTCGTTGCTGTATGGCGGCTTTTCCATGTTCATCTTCGTGACCAGCCTTGTTGCGAGACAGCAGACCGAGGCCCGCGACGAACAGCGCAGGCTCAATTCAGAGCTGCGCGCCACCCGTGCCCTCCTCGCCGAGAGCGCCCGCGTCAACGAGCGCACCCGTATTTCGCGGGAGCTGCATGACCTTCTGGGGCATCAGCTGACCGCGCTGACCCTGAACCTGGAAGTGGCAGGCCACCTGGCCGAAGGCCAGGCGCTGGACCATGTGAAGCGCTCGCATGCCCTGGCCAAGCTGCTGCTGGGCAACGTGCGCGAGGTGGTCAGCCAGCTGCGCGAGACCGGTGCCATCGATCTGGCCGCGGCGCTGCGCCCGCTGACCGAGAACGTGCCCTCGCTGGACATCCAGCTGGACATCGAGGATCCACTGAACGTGGAGGACCCGCAGCGGGCCCACGTGCTGCTGCGGTGTACCCAGGAGATCATCACCAACGCGGTTCGCCATGCCGGTGCCCGCCACCTGTGGATCAAGGTGTACCGTGAAGCCCCCGACCAGGTGGTGGTGGAGGCCCGCGACGACGGCGTCGGCGCGGATACGGTCAATGTGGGCAATGGCTTGCGCGGCATGCGCGAGCGACTGCAACAATGTGGTGGCCAGCTGCAGGTCGAGACCCGGCCCGGTGAAGGCTTCCGGCTGCGGGCGACGGTACCGGCAACGGTGCTGGTGGCCGCCCTTACCAAGGTTCCTGAAGGAGTGCGTTGATGATTCGCGTCTGCCTGGTCGACGACCAAACCCTGGTGCGGCAGGGAATCCGCTCCCTGCTGGCGCTCGACGACGGCATCGAGGTGGTGGCCGAGGCCGGCGACGGCCGCCAGGCGGTGGAGCTGATACCGCAGGTGCGGCCGGACGTGGTGCTGATGGACATGCGCATGCCGGTGATGTCCGGGCTGGAGGCGCTGCAGGTCCTGTCGCGTCAGGACCTGCTGCCGCCGACCATCATCCTCACCACTTTCGACGATGACCAGCTGGTGCTGGCCGGGCTTAAGGCCGGCGCCAAGGGTTACCTGCTCAAGGACGTGACCCTGGCACAGCTGGTCGGTGCCATCCGCACCGTGGCCGACGGCGGTTCGCTGGTGCAGCCGGCCGTGACCCAGCGGCTGCTGTCCGGCCTGGAGCACATGCGCAACGAGTTTGTCAGCCTGGACCGTCCGGACCCGTTGACCGACCGCGAGACCGAGATCCTGCGCCTCATGGCCAGCGGCTTCTCCAACAAGGAGATTGCCAATTCGCTGGGGGTGGCCGAAGGCACCATCAAGAACCACGTGTCCAACATCCTTTCCAAGCTGGGCGTGCGCGACCGTACCCGCGCCGTATTGAAGGCGTTCGAGCTGCAGCTGGTGTGAAGAAATTCTTTTCAGGACAATGACTTGAGGTCCATTCATGGCCCTCCGGCGGGGTTGCCCCCTACTTCAGGGGCGTCGGTATGCGGTACCCTTCGATTTCTTTGTCCATACAAATACGCAGCCGGCACGGAAACCGGTGCGCCAATCCCGATAAACAATGCCCGCGAAGCCTGCTAGGATTGGCGCTTCGCTTCAATCAACCCGGCCGTGGGATCGGCCCCGGAGACTCTCTGAATGACCCGTATTATCGAGTTCCTGATCGCCTTGGGGATCGTGGCTGGCCTGTTCGTCATCATTGGCGTATGTCTGCCGGGCGAGCGTCACATCACCGAAAGCATCGAGACCAACCGCAAGATGACGATCGTGTACGACACGGTCAGCAGCCTGCGCCGCTTCAAGGACTGGAACCCGCTGGTACTGCGCGATCCCGCCGTTGAACTGAAGCTGTCCGGCCCGGCCTCCGGCGTCGGTGCCACCCTCGACTTCACCTCCAAGGACCTGGGCACCGGTTCCTGGAAGATCACCGAAGCCGAAGAGAACAAGCGTGTTGCGATCGCCATCGATGACGCCACCAAGGGTCACGACAAGATCACCACCTTCACCCTGGAGCCGACCGGCAAGGGTGGCCGTAACGTCAAGATCACCCAGGACTACTCGGTGAAGTACGGCTTCGACCTGTTCGGCCGTTATGCCGGCCTGTATGTCAGCCGCCAGATCGGCGACGACATCAAGATGGGCCTGTCGCGCATGGCCAACATGCTGGCCACCGTCCCGAACGTCGACTACCGCACGCCGGAAGCCCCGCTGACCGATCTGGGCATCGTCGATGTGCCGGCTGAGGACCTGCTGGTCGTCAACGCCGGTAACGTGGACCGCGGTCAGGACACGATCACCAAGTCCATCAAGGACAACCAGGAGTGGATCAAGCGCGTGATGGAGGCCAATGGCCTTGAAGCCGCCGGTCCGTTCCGCATCATCACCACCGACTTCGGCCAGGAGAAGTACGCCTTCGACATCGCCCAGCCGGTGAAGAAGAAGGGTGCTGAAGGTGCCACCGCTGAAGAGCTGACCGTCAAGATCGACGGCGGCGCGCCGGTCAAGTACGTGCATGTGGCTCCGCACCGTTCGGCGCATGCGGCCTACACCGGCCACATGGCGGGTCTTGACGTGGCCCGCAACGGCCTGCGTGCCTGGGCGGTGACCTCCGGCAACGAAGTGATCGACCGTCCGTACGAAACCTGGAAGGACGGCATCGACAAGTCGTTCACCCCGGAAGGTACCTACGACATCTACTGGGCCGTCAAGTAAGCTTCGGCTGACCCATGTAGTGCTGGACACGAAAACGCGCCGCTCATTGCGGCGCGTTTTTTTTCATCTGGCGCCCGGCAAGGGCGCTGCGCAAGGAGCCCACATGTTCAATCTCGAACGTCGCGCACGTAAGCCTTCGCTGCTGGCCTGCCTGGGGGCACTGCTGGCCGCCGCCTCGATCGGCCTGTCCGCCTATGCATCGCATGGCGTGGCTGATCCGCTGGCGCAGCAGCATCTGAACATGGCGGCGCTGTATGCGTTCGCGCACGGTGCGGTGCTGGTGGCGCTGGGGCCGCGCGCGCAGGGAGCGATCGCGCACCTTGCGCTGTACGTGCTGCTGCTGGGTGTGCTGTTGTTTTCCGGCAGCCTGGTGGGTGGTGCGCTGTGGCAGTGGCCGACGCGGATGGCACCGATCGGTGGCACCAGCATGATGGCCGGATGGGTGTTGCTGGCGATCAATGCGTTGAGGCGGTAACTGAGTCGACGTTGTCGCTTCGATCCATGCAGATGCGATCTGCACCGTTCATGGGCGTTACTTTTCTTTTTTCGCGAAAAGAAAAGTAACCAAAAGAAACGCGCCGCCGGCCACGAGCCAGTGCTGCGCACCGGTCCCCTGCGCTCCTCGGCGCATCGAGGGGCGGTGCGGAGAGCAGCCGAGCATGGCTCGGCTCTACAGAATCGCAAGCACCTCTTCGCCCTCGCCGGACCTGCGGTGCTCGGCTCGCTTGAAGGCGGACCCAACAGCCGCGCGCTGATCCGTTGTAGTGGCTTCGAGCGAAGCGACCGGCTTTTGTCTTTGCTGTCTTGTTCCATCCCGCGGCCATGCGCTGACCGCTCCAGGCTTTCGCCACGAGGGGCTCAGCCGTTGGCCGGTCTCCAGCACCAGTGCCAGGGTTCGTAGACGATGCCGTGCGGGTTGTCGCGTGGGTAACTCAGATGGAAGCCATGCCCGCCGGCATGCACCTGCAGCCAGGCGAACGCGTCGGTGGCTTCGAACGATTCTTCGGCCGGCGCATCGCCAGGTGTGCCGATGTCCAGCGCGTAGCCGCTGTGGTGTTCGCTGAAACCCGGGGCGGCATTGACCTTCAGGATCTCTGCCACGCTCAAGCCGCGCGCCAGCTTCCGCTCGAAGATGCCCAACTGGTAGGCATGGCTGCGGAAGCCGGAGATGGCGTCCAGCGCAATTCCATCCTGTGCCGCGTGCAGTCGCATCCGCCGCCAGCCCTGCGCGGCGGCACGGTGCAGCCACAACGGGCGGGCGAAGCGGTCGCGGCCGGCGAAGTGCAGCAGGCAGGGTTCGGATTCCAGCGGCAAGCCGCTGCCGTCTGCGTAGCGCTGTGCATCCAGGCCAAGCTGCTGCAAGCGCTGCTGCAACCCGGCCAGCGGCAGCCATTGTTCTTCCAGCCCGGCGGCGAAGGGCCGCGCTGCCGCGGCATCCAGCAGCGCCAGTGCTTCCTCGACCCCGGGCTCGCGTGGCAGGCGCGGCACCATGGCGTGCACACCCTGCGCCAATACCGCCGCCAGGTAGCGGCCATCGCGCTTGCGCCGCAGCACCCAGTGTGCCTGCGACAGCAGGCGTGCATCCAGGTTGCTGCGTGCACGCAGCAGGTGCGCGGGCCACAGCTCGATGGCCTCGGTGTTGATCAGCAGGGGGGCGCGTCGTTGCATCTCAGCAGCTTACTGCCGTGGCGCCGACGCGGCCACTTTGTGCAGCGCATCGAGCAGCGCCTGCGGCCGGTCCACGCTGAGCAGCAGCGTGCTGCCGTCACTGACCGGCAGGGCGAGGACACGCGCACGATCGGTGACCAGAGCGAAGCCCTTGCCGCCCCCGTGCAGGCGGAAGTGGCCGGAATAGAAGCCTGGCACTGAATAGCCATTGGTTTTGACACGGATGCCATAGCGGCGGTCACGCTGCAGGTCGACCACCTCGGCCTGGTCCAGCCGCAGCTGTGCCACCGGGACGCGGCGGCGGTACATCGTCGAGCGCACATCCAGCACGTTGTCGTCCAGTTCCACCCGGCGACGGAAGAATGCTGCGCCCAACCCGATGCCGAGTACCGCGATCACCAGCAGACTCCAGGCGGCACTGCCACCCATCCGGAACCAGGGCGGCGACAGCGCTACTTCGATCCAAGGGGCACTGGCCGGCGCCTTGTACAGCTGTGCGTACACGCACGCCACGAAGGCAGCCAGCAGCGGAAGCACGATCCAGAGCACGCGCAACGGCGAGCTCTCGGCCACTTCAAACGTCTTCGGGTCGCTGCCGCCCATGCGTCAGGCCTCCTTCTTGAACACCAGCATCGCCGGGCGCATCGGCGCCGGGATGATGATGTTGACCAGTTCCCAGCCCAGTTGGCCCTGGCGGCTGAGTTCGGCCTGGATGTCCTCGGCCTTGAGCAGGCCCATCATGGACGTCTTGACCTCGATGGTCTGGTAGCTCCAACGCTTGCTCATTCCTTGTCCTCCGACGATGGCGCGGGTTTCGGCAGGCGTCCCGCCTTGCGCAGGGCGTCGCGCAGCACGTATTCGATCTGCGCGTTGAGGCTGCGCAGTTCGTCATCAGCCCAGCGCTGCGCAGCAGCCAGGACGTCGGCATTGATGCGCAGCGGGTAGGCTTTCTTCTCACTCATGGGGGCTCCTGGCGGGGCGGTGGGGCACCCCGTTGCGAGTGTGGCTCAATACAGCGAGCCGGCATTGACGATCGGCTGGGTGCCGCGGTCCGAGCACAGCACGGTGAGCAGGTTGCTGACCATGTGCGCCTTGCGTTCCTCGTCCAGCTGCACCACGCCGTTCTTCTGCAGTTCGGCCAAGGCCATCTCGACCATGCCCACCGCACCAGCAACGATACGCGTGCGGGCGGCGATCACCGCGTTGGCCTGCTGGCGTTGCAGCATCGCCTGGGCGATTTCGGCGGCGTAGGCCAGGTGGCTGATGCGCGCGTCGATCACCTGTACACCGGCATCGGCCAGGCGCTCGGCCAGCTCGTTCTTCAGGTGCTGGGAGATCTCGCTGGCGTGGCTGCGCAGGGCCAGCTGTCCATCCTCGTGCTGGTCGTAGGGATAGCTGGTGGCCATCGCCCGCAGTGCCGATTCGGACTGGATGTGCACGAAGCTCTCGTAGTCGTCCACGTTGTAGACGGCCTCGGAGGCATCGACCACCTGCCAGACGATCACCGCGGCGATCTCGATCGGGCTGCCGTCCAGCTCGTTGACCTTCAGCTTGCCGCTCTCGAAGTTGCGCACGCGCTGGCTGACCCGGCGCTTGGCATAGAAAGGGTTGTTCCAGCGCAGGCCGTTGTCCTTCACCGTGCCCACGTACTTGCCGAACAGGCTCAGCACCGCCGCCTGGTTGGGCTGGATGGTGTACAGGCCGGCCAGCGTGAACACGCCCAGGACTACCAGCAACGCCCCCAGCAGCATCAGCAGCAGGTTGGGCGAGCCGGTGCTGGCCTTGGCTGCCACGCCCACCACGAACAGGGCGGCGCCGGCGAGGCCGACGAGCAGGGCGCCGACCAGCGTGCCGAGGCCGTTGAGGGAAGACAGCGACTTCTCTTTCATGGCGGTACGTCCTTGAGGGTTCGAACGGAAGATATCAAAGTGATATCAGTTCCAGGCTACCGTTCGTCGGATGGCATGGCCAGAGGGCGCGGCCAGCTAGAATGCCCATCCGCCTTCACATTGCTGCTGGAACCGCCATGGCCAAGCTTGGAACTCCGTTGTCCCCCTCCGCCACCCGCGTGCTGCTGCTGGGCTCGGGCGAACTCGGCAAGGAGGTGGCCATCGAGCTGCAGCGGCTGGGCGTGGAGGTGATCGCCGCCGATCGCTACGCCGATGCGCCGGCCATGCAGGTCGCGCACCGCTCGCACGTGATCGACATGCTCGATGCGATGGCGCTGCGCGCTCTGATCGCCGAGGAGCAGCCGCACCTGGTGGTGCCGGAGATCGAGGCCATCCACACCGAGACCCTGGTCCAGCTGGAACAGGAGCAGGGCCTGCGGGTGATCCCGACCGCGCGTGCTGCACGCCTGACCATGGACCGCGAAGGCATTCGCCGCCTCGCCGCCGAAACCCTGGGCCTGCCGACCTCGCCGTACCGCTTCGTCGATACCGAGGCCGAGTACCGTGCTGCGGTGGCCGCCATTGGCCTGCCGTGCGTGGTCAAACCGGTGATGTCGTCCTCGGGCAAGGGCCAGAGCACCCTGCGCAGCGAGGCGGACATCGCCCCGGCATGGGAGTACGCGCAGACCGGTGGCCGTGCCGGGGCCGGTCGCTGCATTGTCGAAGGTTTCATCGATTTCGACTACGAGATCACCCTGTTGACCGTGCGCCATGCCGGTGGCACCTCGTTCTGTGCGCCGATCGGCCATCTGCAGAAGGATGGCGACTACCGCGAAAGCTGGCAGCCGCAGCCGATGTCGAGCGCGGCACTGGCACGTGCCGAGGAGATCTCACGTGCGATCACCGACGACCTTGGCGGCTGGGGCCTGTTCGGCGTGGAGCTGTTCGTGAAGGGCGACGAAGTGTGGTTCAGCGAAGTGTCGCCGCGCCCGCACGACACCGGCCTGGTGACGCTGGTATCGCAGGAACTGAGTGAGTTCGCGCTGCATGCGCGCGCCATCCTCGGCCTGCCGATCCCGCTGATCCGCCAGAGCGGCCCGTCGGCATCGTGCGCGCTGTTGGCCCACGGCGAGGGCGTGCCGTACTTCAACAACGTCGCCGCCGCACTGCAGGTGCCGGACACCGCCGTGCGGCTGTTCGGCAAGCCGAGCGTGCATGGCCACCGCCGCGTGGGCGTGACCCTGGCGCGCGCGGAAACCATCGACGAAGCACGCGCCATCGCGCGTGATGCCGCCGACGCCATCGGCGTCGAACTGCGTCCGTAAAGCAAAAAGGGGACGGAGGGGATTAAGTCGTTTGTGGCACAAACGGCTTAATCCCCTCCGTCCCCTTTTTCCGGTGGGTACCGACCGTTGGTCGGTACAGATTTCCGTGCAGTCGACTAACAGTCGACTCTACCGCACATCCACCCACACCAGGTGGTGGTCGCTGCCGTCGGCGATCTTCGCTTCCGGGCTCTCATTGGCCGGCCAGAAGATGCCGCTGCCCACGTATTCGAAACCGGTCGAGGGCAGCACGTAGTCCAGGCGCATGGTGCCGGACTTCGGGCCGAAATCGCCAGTGGCGTGGAACGGTGCGCCCTTGCGCTCGATGCCCTTGGCCGCATAGGCCAGGCTGGTCTGCTCGCCGCCGACGCTGCGCGGGGTGGGGTAGCGCAGCACGCGGGCGTTCTCGATCAGCTCGACGATCGCCTCATGGCGGCCATCGCCATCGGCCGGGTCATTGTTGAGGTCGCCGAGGATCACAAAGCGCGCATCCTGCGCCAGGCCGCCGCACTGGCCCTTGTCGTCGCACAGCCAGGGCTTGTCACCCTTGGACAGGTATTCCTGCCACAGGCGCAGTTCGTCATGGTTGCGCGCCGCGTTGCGCTTTTCCGGGCCATCGAACACCGGCGGGGTCGGGTGCGAGACCAGCGCGTGGACCACGCCGCCCGGGGTCTTCACCGGCACGTCCCAATGCGACTTCGAGGACAGGCGCAGCTGCGACCACACGTGGTCGTTGTAGAAGCTCTTGCCGGTGCGCGGATCGACCGGACGGATCGCGCCGGGCATCGCGCTCCACTTCAGCAGCTGGAAGCTGCGCACCTTGGCTTCGTCGATCGGGTAGCGCGACAGCACCAGCATGCCGTACTGGCCGGGGTGCAGGCCGTAGCCCCACGCGTCATTGCCACGGCTGCGGCCTTCGCCGCCGACCACGCCGTTGTTGTCCAGGTCCAGGCCGCTGGGCACGCCGGTGTTGACCGGGGCCAGGTAGCGATAGGCGAAATGCAGCGGCTTGCCGCCACCGGGCTGGGCGACTTCCAGATAGCGCTTCTGGAACAGGTCGGCGGCGCGATGGGCGTCGTCGAAGTCGAACTCGTTCAGCAGCACCAGGTCCGGGCGCACCTGCTGCAGCACTGCGGCGATCTTGCGCGCGTGCTCGCTATCGCCTTCCAGCTCCTTGATCAGGCCGCCGGCGTCATCGGAGTACAGCGAGGTGTTGTAGGTGGTCAGGCGCAGCGCAGCGGACGGCTTTTCGGTCATCGCAGGGGACGTGGCGAAGGCAGGGGCCGTGGCGCCGCAGAGCAGGGCCAGGGCGAGGATCAGGGGATGGCGGCGGGTCATGTTCATGGGCCGTATTGTGCACCCGGCCCGGTGTCAGCGGTTTGTCAGCGCCCGTCCAGATCATTGTCGAAATCGTGCCAGCGGCGGCCATCGTAGGCTTCCAGCGGATGGAAGCGGCGCTTGTAGTCCATCTTCTGGTGCCCGCGGATCCAGTAGCCCAGGTACACGTGGGGCAGCCCCTCGCGGCGCGCCCACTCGATCTGCTGCAGGATCGCGAAGGTACCCAGCCCGCGTGCGGCGTGGTCCGGGTCGAAGAAGGTGTAGACCGCCGACAGGCCATGCTCGGTGACGTCGGTCACTGCCACCCCCAGCAGCTGGCTGGGCTGGCCGTCGTGGCCGGGCAGGCGCATCTCCATGAAGCGGGTGTGCGACCAGCTGCCGATCAGGAACTGCTCGAATTCGTGCGGGCCGTGGTCGTCCATGCCGCCATTGGCGTGTCGGTGGGTGAGGTAGCGGTGATACAGCGCGAACAGGTCGTCGCGGGCGGTGGCGGCGGTTATCCGTACCTCCAGGTCGGCATTGCGGGCGGCGCAGCGGCGCTGGCTGCGGTCCGGAGCGAAGCGCGCCACCGGGATCCGCACCGCCACGCAGGCCTGGCAGTGCGCGCAATGGGGCCGGTAGACCAGATCGCCGCTGCGGCGGAAGCCCCAGCTCAGTGCCAGCGGATAGAGCGCACCGAGGCGGCGGTCGTTCGGGTCCAGCACCAGGTCGCGTGCCACCCGGTCCGACCAGTACCCGCAAGGGTGCTCGCCGGTCTGGAAAAGTCGCAGTTCGTCGTCTCTGTCGCCATGGATCGCCATGGACACAGCATAGCCCCAGCCCGTCGCAGTGGCGGCGACTGTCCGCCGGATGAACGGAACCGGCAGCAGCGTCAACCGATGTCGCGTCCGGGCGTTGTTGTCCCTCGAGGGTGAAGTGATCACCCCGACGCTGTTCCCATCCCCAGGAGTGACCTCATGATCCGTACCCCCCTGCTGCTGGCCCTGCTGCTGGGCACCTCTGCTTCCGGAATCGCGCTGGCCGCCGACACCCCGGCCACGCCGGCACCGCGCCCGGCCAAGCTGGACACCAACGGTGACGGCGTCATCGACCGCAGCGAGGCGGCCGCCAACCCGCGCCTGGCTGCGAAATTCGACGAGCTGGACAAGAACAAGGACGGCAAGCTCTCGCGCGACGAACTGCCGCGCTGGCAGCACGGCCGCCGCGGCCATGGCGGTGAGCGCTGGGCCACGCTGGACGTCAACAAGGACGGTCGCATCAGCCGCGACGAGGCCAAGGCCGATCCGCGCCTGGCTGCGCGCTTCGACCAGCTCGACCTCAACAAGGACGGTTACCTGGACAAGGCCGATCGCGAGCTGCGCATGAAGCAGCATCGTGATGCCTGGTTTGCCGCCGCCGACACCAACAAGGACGGCCAGCTGAGCAAGGCCGAGTTCGACACGGCCAAGGGTCCGATGCACGGCGGCCCGCGCCACGGTGGCCCGCGTGATGGCAGCGCGCCGAAGCCGCAGCGCTGAGTTTCAATGCAGTGATTGACGACAACGCCGGCGCATCGCCGGCGTTGTCCGTTACAGCCGGCCGCTCCGCACCAGCGAATACAGCACAAGCGCGATGACCATCAGGTTCATGGCGATGATGCCGGTGCGGCCGTACATGGCCTCGTACTTCCAGTTGGTTCCGGTGAGCCCGCGCTGCAGCGAGTCACGCGCGATCATCGGCGCCATCAGCCGCTGCAGCGGTACCAGGCACTGGTAGTTGACTACGGCCAGGCCCGCGACCTGCACCAGCAGGACGGCCCAGAGCGGCGCCTGCAGCAGCACTGCCATCAGGATCGTCAGGCACCAGAGCATGCAGGTGCCGATGTTGAGATAGAGGAAACGGCGGACGTCGGCGCGCTCGGCCTCGCTGCGGGTGTACGACATCAGGAAGCGTCCACCGAAGTAGCTGCCGACCGTGCCGCCGACCACGCCACCGATGACCGCTCCCCAGCTTTCAGCCGGCATCATGTGCAGTTGCCCCAGTGCGGCGGTCAGCGAGCCCATCGCGGTACCGCCGGCGGCACTGGCGCCACCGAGGCTGAGCTTGCTGCCACCGATGCCGACACCGGTGCCGAGCAGGATTGCGGCACTGGCGGTGCCGGGCGCCGCCACCAGTACCATCGAAACCACCGCCGTAGCGAACGCGGCACTGGGTGCGCTGCTACGCGCGAACTCACCGAAGCGCTGCAGCAGGCCGTCGCGCACCAGCGCGCGGGCGCGCGACAGGCGCTTGCGCACCGCAGCGTCGCTGAGCCCGAGCAGGTCGGCCACCTGTTGCGAGCGCTGGCCCTCGCGGTAGTACAGCAGCAGCACTTCGCGGCTGTCTGCGGGCAGGGCAGAGATGATCTCCTCGGCGGCGATCTCCTCTTCCACCCGCTGCAGGCGGTCGGCAGCACCCGGGGCGGGGTCGGCGGCCATGCCCATCGCCACCTCGGCCGCCTCGCCAGTCAGCGGGCGCCCGCGCTGGGCGCGCAGCCAGTCGCGGGCCAGGTTGCGGGTGATCTGCCGCAGCCACGGCAGGAAGCTGGTCGAACGGCGCAGCTGGTGCAGCTGCTGCCAGCCCTTGACGAAGGCCTCCTGGGCGATGTCCTCGCTGGCTTGGCGGTCGCGGGTGATGGCCAGCGCGATGGCGGTGACCGTGTTCTGGCAGGCCAGCACGATGCGCCCGTAGGCGTGCTGGCAACCGCTTGCGGCGGCGGGCAGTTCGCGTTCCAGGGTCTGGTCGATCGATGCGGCGAACGTCGTCATGGCGGCGGCTCTCCTGCTGGGATTGTGTCCCATGACGGAGCCGCGCGCGAAGTGTGACCGCAGATGCTGATGCATCTTCGGTCCGCGCATTCCACCTCATCCCCGCGCCGTTGGCGCGCCCCCTTGAACAACAAGGGGGGGCCAATCCTGACGGGTTACGGTGAAGTCGCGGCCCTGCTGACAGGCCGCTGCGCTCGCCGGGCATGGCCCGGCGCTACCGCCTCTTACTTGGAGGGCTGGATGCGGACCCGCACTTCTTCCTCTGCCGGCGCGGCCTGCGGTGCCGGCTGTGCCTGCTGCGGCTGGGCCTGCGGGGCAGGGGCCGGCGCGACCGGTGCCGGGGCACCACGATGGCGCAGGCCGATGACCAACGCCACGCCAGCAATCACCACCAGCAGGGCGATGCGGATGCGCCAGGCCCAGCTGCGGCCGCCGCTGCCCGGTTCCGCCGTGTCGCGGAAGGCGAATTCGGCGGTCGGATGGTCGCGACGGGTGGTATCGAGCAGGCGCGCATCGCGCAGGATTTCGCGCGCACGTGGCTGGTCGTCAGCACGTACGATCCATACCGCCGGATAGGCGCTGGCATTGCCCAGGTCGGTATAGCTGAACTGGCCGCGGCGACGGGTCTTGTAGGAGCGCCCGTTGGTCACCTTGACCTCGATGCCATGCCCGCGCAGGAGCTCGGCGACGCCTTCGACGGTTTCCACGCGCTGGCTGCTGAAGATCTGGCGCATCGGTTTACTCCTTGGCCGGCACGGCGGCGGCCGCGGCCTGGTCCGGAACGACGCGGATCAGGCCTTCCTGCGCGGTGCTGGCCACCAGTACGCCGTTGCGGGTAAAGAACTGGCCACGGGCCAGCCCGCGTGAATCCTGCGCGCTGGGGCTGTCCAGCGAGTACAGCAGCCAGTCGTCGGCGCGGAACGGGCGGTGGAACCAGATCGCATGGTCGAGCGAGGCCATCTGCACGTGCGGGTGGTAGTAGCTGATGCCGTGCGGGAAGGTCGCCGTGCCCAGCAGGTGGAAGTCGGACGCGTACGCCAGCAGTGCCTGGTGCAGCTCCGGGGCATCGCCGACCGGCTCGCTCAGGCGCAGCCAGACCTGGTGGTAGGGCGGACGCTTGGGCGGGTTCAGTTCGTCGCGCGGATAGACGTGGCGGAACTCGAACGGGCCACCGCGCGACAGCCAGCGCTGCACCTTGATCGGCAGGCGTTCGAGCACTTCCGCCGGCAGCGGCCGGTTCGGTTCGATGTCTTCCGGCTGCGGCACCTCGGGCATCTTGTGCTGGTGCTCGGCGCCGGTCTCGGCCTGCTGGAAAGAGGCCGCGCAGAAGAAGATCACCTTGCCGTGCTGGATCGCGGTGACCCGTCGCACCGAGAAGCTGCCGCCATCGCGGGTGCGGTCCACGTCGTAGACGATCGGGTGGTCGATGTTGCCGGCGCGCAGGAAATAGGCGTGCAGCGAGTGCACGTGGCGGCCATTGTCGACCGTGGCCTGCGCTGCGGCCAGCGCCTGGCCCAGCACCTGCCCGCCGAACACGTACTTGGTGCCGATGTCGCGGCTCTGCCCGCGGAACAGGTTGTCCTCCAGCCGCTCCAGCGTGAGCAGGTCGATCAGCTCGGAGACGACGGGTTCGGGCATGTCGTTCAAGGGGGCGGCCACAGCAGTGAAGAGGCCCCGATTATACCGGTGCAGGCCAGCCCATCATCGGTAGCGCCGGCTACTTGCCCAGCCGCGCCACCAGCGCCTGCAGCGCGTTCTGTGCATCCGGGGCGAACCAGGCCTCGACGAAGCGGTCGAGCTGGATCAGGTCCGGGTGCAGCGCCTCGTGCAGGTCGGCGCGGGCGATGGCGCGGGTCAGCAGCATCGGCTGGCGCGGCTGCTTGAGCAGGTTCTGCAGCCAGGCCACGGCACGTGCCACCACCAGGTCACCCTCGGCCAGCTCATCGACCAGCCCGATCTGCAGCGCCTGTTCGGCCGGCACCAGCGAACCGGTGGTGAGCAGCACGCCGGCGCGGTGCACGCCCACCGCACGCCGCAGCAGGCGCTGGATGCCCTCCGGCGCGATCAGGCCGACCTGCACTTCGTTCAGGCCGATGGCATACGGGCGCGACGGATCGGCGCTGCGCGCCATCACCCGGTAGTCGCAGCACAGCGCCAGCACGCAGCCACCGGCCGGCGCGTGGCCGGTGATCGCGGCCACCACCGGGATACGGCTCTCGGCCAGCGTGCGCACCGCGCCGAAGAAGGCGTTCCAGGTGTCCAGCAGCCTGTGCTTGTCATCGCCGTGCGAGAGCAGGTGCGGCACGTCCATGCCGCCGGTGAAGATGCGCTCGCTGCCCGACAGCACGATGCCGTGCGCGTCTTCGGCCATGGCCAGCTCGATGGCGTGGATCAACTGCCGGCACAGGTCGGTGTCCAGTGCGTTGACCGGCGGCCGGGCCAGGCGCAGCTCGCGGATGGGGCCGTGGTTGATCACCTCGATGAGCGTCGTCATGCTGCGGTCTCGTTGCGAAGAAGGAACCTGGGCGATGATAACCAAACCATTCGTTGGCGTACTGTGGGTTCTGTGTGCGGCCGCAGCATCGGCTTCAGCGGCCGAACCGGCCTGCGTCACGGTGGAGCAGGGCTGGGCGCGGTTGCCACCGAATCCGGCGATGCCGATGACCGCTGGTTACGGCGTGATCCACAACGGCTGCAGCAAGGCGGTGGCGATCACTGGCGCAGCCAGCAGCAGCTTCGATGATGTGTCACTGCACGAGACCACGATTGTCGATGGCGTCAGCCGGATGCGCGCGATCGAACGCCTGCCGCTGGCGCCGGGCGCGCGTGCCGAGCTCAAGCCCGGCGGCCTGCACCTGATGCTGATGCAGGGCAAGGGCGCGTTGAAGGAAGGCCAGGCGTTGCCGTTGCGGCTGCAGCTGGAAGGCGGCGGCGAAGCGAGTGCGACGTTGACCGTGCGCAAGGCTGCGCCGTAACGCGTCGCCCGTTCCGCCGGGCATGGCCCGGCGCTACCAGTGATGATCCGGCGGTCATGCCTGGGTAGCGCCGGGCCATGCCC